>JAKEEJ010000164.1 GCA_022616655.1 Nevskiales bacterium
AAAACGGCCGTCGTCGGTTTTGATTTTGAGCCCGCCCTTGGTTTCGGCGCTGTCGGCCAGTACCGCCGTGTTGAATCCCAGACCCAGAACCGCGGCCAGGATGCAGCTTTTCAAAACATTTTTCACAGTGTGATCTCCCAGTCAGTTTCAGTTGATGAAATAAACCGCGTTGTTTACTGCACGACCTTGGCCAGTTCCTTCTGCGCGAAAACGGCCGGCAGCGGGATGTAGCCGTCCTTGACGACCACTTCCTGGCCCGGCCTTGACAGCACCATCTTGAAAAACTCCGACTCCATTGGAGCCAGGGCCTTGTTCGGTGCCTTGTTGACGTACACATAGAGCACGCGCGCCAGCGGATACTTGCCGCTGAGGGCGTTTGCTTCGCTCGCTTCCTCAAACGCTCCGCCGTCTTTCTTGGCCAGCGGCAGAGCGCGCACACCGGAGGTCTTGTAGCCGATACCCGAGTAGCCGATGGCGTTCAGACCGGTGGCCACGGACTGCACCACCGAAGCGGAACCGGGCTGCTCGTTGACCGTGGTCTTGTAGTCGCCCTTGCACAGGGCATTTTCCTTGAAGTACCCGTAGGTGCCCGACACCGAGTTGCGGCCGTACAGCTGGATTGGCTTGGACGCCCAGTCGCCGGTCAAACCGAGCTTGCCCCAGCGCTCGATGTTGCCGCCGCCGCATTTACGGGTGGAGGAGAAAATGCCGTCCACCTGTGAAATCGTCAGACCCTTGATGGGGTTGTCCTTGTTGACGAACACGGCCAGCGCGTCAATCGCCACGCCGATGGGAGTCGGCTTGTAGCCGTATTTTTTCTCGAAAGCCTGGATTTCCTGGTCCTTCATGAGGCGGCTCATGGGGCCGAAGTTGGCCGTGCCTTCCGTCAGAGCCGGGGGTGCCGTGGAGGAACCCGCGCCCTGAATCTGGATATTGACGTTGGGATAGAAGCGCTTGAACTCTTCCGCCCACAGCGTCATCAGGTTGTTGAGCGTGTCGGAACCGACACTTGAAAAGTTTCCGGAAACACCACTGGCTTTCTCATAGCCCGGCAGATTGGGATCCACCGCGGCGCCGGCCTTGGCCGCCATCGCGCCCGCAAGCAGTGCACTTGTGATCACAGACAATTTCAGTTTCATTCTCACGATTCCTCGGCTAGTGTCAGAAAGGAATTGCGGCAGTCTGGGCCGCCTGCGTGATAGAACTGTGAACTTTATGTGACAGTTTTATTACAAAGATCGCTTCTATTTTCTTTTTACTTTTAAGTTCTTGAGGACACGGCCGGTGTCGGCCCCGAGTTTGGGGGCTCCGGACAGCGTGCGGTCTTTCCGGCCGAGAATTTTTACCGGCGAAGCAAAGGCCGGTTTGCCGCCGACGGTTTCCACCATGCCGCGGGCGCGCAGGTGTTGGTTGGCGAGGGCTTCTTCAAGCGTGTAGAGGCCACTGCCGCAGGTGTCCAGATGGGCGAGCTGTTTTTCCCACTCGTCGCGGGTTCTGGATTTGAACAGGGCCGCGACCTGGGCGCGCAGCGGCTCACCGGCCTTGCCCCGGGCCAGCGGCTGCTGCGCGAGGTCGGACCGGCCGGCGGTCTTGCAGAAACCGACCCAGAACTTGTACTCGAGGGCACCGAGCGCGAACCATTTGCCGTCGGCGCATTCGTACAGGCTGTAGTTGGGTAAAGCGCCGGTCAGCAGACCCGCGCCCCGGGCTTCGCTGCTGCCGAAGGCGCGCAACGCGCCGAGCGCCGCGACCTGCAGTGCCAATGTGCCGTCGGCCATGGCCACGTCCACAAAGGCGCCCCGGCCGCCGCGACGTGCGCCGATAACGGCGGCGAGAATGCCGACCGCGCAGGTCAGCGCGCCGCCGGCAAGATCGGCGATCTGCGTGTTCGGCAACACCGGCGGCCCGCCCGCGGCGCCAATCTGGTCGAGCGCACCGGTATAGCCGCAGTAGTTCATGTCGTGGCCCGGACGGTTGCGGTAGGGGCCGGTTTGCCCATAGCCGGTCAGCGCGGCATAGACGAGGCGCGGATTTTCTTTCTTCAACACCCGGTAGCCGCAGCCCAACCTGTCCATGACGCCGGGGCGGAACGATTCCAGCAGCACGTCGGCGGTTTTCACCAGGCGCTTGAGCGTGGCGACCCCTTCCGGTTTGCGCAGATCCAGCGCCACGGACTGCTTGCCGCGATTGACCACGGCGAACAGGTCCGGCAACAGCGTCCGCGCGTAATCACCGCCCTCGGGATCCTCGACTTTGATGATCTCGGCACCCAGCTGGGCAAGGTAAAGCGTGCAGAAGGGCCCCGGCAGCAGCCGCGACAGGTCGATTACACGGACGCCGGACAGCAGAGGATTGATCGTGGTCGTTCGGCGACTCATGGTTGGGTAATATACGCGGTCTCGACCGATCTGTTTAAAAGCGAGCGCCCCATGTCAGAACCGAAAAATCCGCTGCAGATGCTGTTTCACTGGGCCGAGAAACAGCCGGATAAACCGTACCTGTTCCAGGCCGTCAATGGCCAGTGGCACTCCTACACCTGGGGCCAGGTCGCCGAGCAGGTGCGCCGCATGGCCGGCGCGCTCAAGGCCACGCTGCCGGCCGGCAGCAAGGTGGCCATCTCCGGCCGCAACACCGCCCACTGGTTCATGGCCGATCAGGCCATCACGATGGCCGGGATGATCAGCATCGGCCTGTATCCCAAGCAGTCGGCCGAGCACACGAAGTACATTCTGGAGCACAGCGAAAGCAGGCTGGTGTTTGTCGGGCCTGCCCAGGACATCGGCGATTTCATCGCCGCGATTCCCAAAAGCATCAAGACCTGCGCCTTTCCCTACCCGGAGGTGCCGGCCTGCGATTACCAGTGGGATACGCTGATCGCCCAGCACCCGGCACTGCAGGCAGTGCCGCCGATCAAGGAGAACGATCTCCTGACCCTCATTTATACCTCCGGTACCACCGGCAATCCCAAGGGCGTGATGACGACTTGCGGCAATTTCACCTTCGCCGCCCGGGGACTGCTGGAAACTCTGCCGCCACACCCGAAAGGAGAACGGTTCTTTTCTTATCTGCCGCTGGCGCATGTGTTCGAGCGCGGCGCGGTTGAATTCACTTCACTGTACTTCGGCGCCGAAGTTCACTTCCTGGAACACATTGACAAGCTGGCCGAGCAGCTTGCGCAGGTGGCGCCGACGCGTTTCTTTGCCGTGCCGCTGGTCTACGGCCGCCTTCAGGCCGGCGTGCTCCGGAAACTGCCCCAGGACAAGCTGGACCGGCTCATGAAAATTCCCATCCTCCGCAACCTGATCCGCCGGAAGATCCTGAAGGGCATCGGTCTGCAGAATGCACGAATATGCGTGTCCGGCGCCGCGCCGTTGCCGGTCCCGCTCATGAACTGGTTCAAAAAATACCTGGGCGTGGAGATCCTTCAGGGCTACGGCATGACCGAGAACACTGCTTACGCCACGTTCAGCCGGCCCGGTAAGAACCGTGTCGGCGCCGTGGGCCAGGCGATGCCCGGCGCCCATCTCAGAATCGCCAATCCGGACGGAAACGGCGAAGGTGAAATCCAGTTCAGGCACCCGGCCTGTACGCCGGGTTACTACAAGGACCCGCAGCAGACCCGGGACATCTACACCGCCGACGGGTATCTGCGCACGGGCGACAAGGGCCGCGTGGACAAGGACGGCCACCTCTACATCACCGGCCGCATCAAGGACATCTTCAAAACGCTCAAGGGCAAGTACGTCGCACCCGCGCCGATTGAGGGCGCGATGGCGCGCAATACCGATATTGAGCAGCTCTGTCTGGTCGGATCGGGCCTCAAGCAGCCGATTCTGCTGGTCTCGCTGACCCCGGCCGCCTGTGCAAAAGCCCGGGCAGACCTCGAGAAACAATTGGTCGCCGACATCGAAACGGTCAATGCACCACTCGAGGACCACGAGGCCATCGCCAAAGCCATTGTCGTCAAGGACGTGTGGACCATTGACAACGGCATGATGACCCCGACGATGAAGGTCCGGCGCAGCGAGGTCGAGAAACGCTACGCCGGGATCCTGACGGCCAACGACGGCACCCGGGCGAAAGTGGTCTGGGAATAAGGGCACGCCCCCACCTCAATCTTCCCCGCAAGCGGGGGAGGAAGCTCGATTTTGCAAGGCATCTGACGGTTTGTTGAAAAGGTCCGTTCATGGTTCGACAAGCTCACCACGAACGGACCCTTCCTTTCCCAGGTCATTGATTCGCCGCTCGTCCTGAACCTGTCGAAGGATGGACGGCGAATCAAGGACGAGATTTTCTAAGCCGCCACCGGCTCCTGGCGCTGCACCCGGTGCGGGGGGAAATGGCAGATGAAGCGACTGCCCTCGTCAGGGCGGCTGTGAATCTCCAGACGGCCTTCGAAACGCTCCAGGGCGTGTTTGACGATGGACAGGCCCAGACCGGTGCCGCCGCTGGCACTGGAACGCCCTTCGTCCACGCGGTAGAACCGTTCGGTCAACCTCGGAATATTCTCCGGCGCGATGCCAATGCCGGTGTCGTTCACTGAAAAGCAGGCGCCCTCGCCGTTCCAGCGCCACTGGATGGTGATCGTTCCTCCGCCGGGCGTGTATTGAACCGCATTGGTCATGAGGTTGGTGAAAATGCTTTCGGCTTCGACCTCGTGTCCGAATAAAAACAGGCCGCTCTCTATCTGTACCACAAACCGGTGTTTGCCCCTGGACAGTACCCGGATTTCGCTCAGAATCCGCTCCAGAAGAGCCGGTACGTCCAGGATGTCCTGCCGGCTCTGGGACGCATCGGCTTCCAGCCGCGCCAGTTTGAGCAGCGCCTTGATCAGGGCCTCCATGCGCGTGGCCTGGGCGTGCATCTCGTTCAGCGGCACGCGCCATTCGGCCAGCGGTTTCCCCGACCGGGCTTCCGGCTGCATCATCTCGAGGTACCCGCGCAGGACGGTCAACGGGGTACGCAGTTCGTGTGAGGCGTTGGCGACAAAATCGCGGCGGATACGTTCCAGCCGCCGCAGTTCGCTGACGTCGCGTACCAGCAGCAGGCGCTGATTGTCGCCATAGAGAACCATCTGCAGCGCCAGTGTGGCTTCCGTGTTCACCGGGGAGGGGATCTCCACCTCGTCCTTAAAATCACCGCGGGCGAAATAGTCCGTGAAGGCCGGATGCCGAAGCAGATTGGGCAGTCGTTGGCCCAGATCGGCCTGTCCCCGCAGACCCAGCAAGGCCCGTGCCGCCGTGTTGTACCAGACGATCTCGCCGCGTTCTTCCAGAACCACGGCACCGTACGGCAGCGCCTCCGCCGAAGCCTGAAACTGCGACAACAAATCGGCCAGACGCTTCTTGCGCTTGCGGTTGCGGCGTTGCAGGTCCAGCAGGCGTTCATACACCTCGCCCCAGACGCCGGAAGTTTCGGGCAGCTCGACCCGTTTGGGATTGTCCACCCAGGCGCGCAACATCGCCAGGTGGTACAGCTGGCGCACCAGCCAGAGCGCCAGGGCCAGACCCATGCCCCAGCCGCTGGCATTGAACGGCCAGCCGATGAGCCCGCCCAACAGAGCCACCAGCGTCGCGTAAAAAATCTGCCGGCGCAGTACCGTCCACATCACCGCCTCTCCCTCTGGAAGCGGGTCCGGAACCGGATTTCGCAGCCCGGAGTTCAGAGTTTCTCCGAGAAGCGATACCCGGTCCCGCGCACGGTCTGGATCAGCGCGTCATAGCCAAACGGCGCCAGCACCTTGCGCAGGCGGCGGATGTGCACGTCCACCGTGCGCTCCTCCACGT
>JAKEEJ010000026.1 GCA_022616655.1 Nevskiales bacterium
GGACCCGCGAGGGTCGCGCTGGTGGGGTGTCCTTTCTTTTCGGGTCTTTTCTTTGGACAAGCAAAGAAAAGACCCTCGCCCGACAGGGCGAAACGTGTTTTTACAGTCACCCGCCCGTCAGGGCGGAACGGTCTTTATGACGACGCCTTCGCTGCTGTGTGCAGCACTGGAAGTTGCGCTCAACCGCTATCTTTCACTGGAGCCCGAGGCGCTGTCCGAATGCCAGCGGCTGGAGGGACGGGTGATCGCACTGCACGTGCAGAGTGCGGACTGGACGTTTTTTCTGCGTCCGCATGCCGGCGGTGTGCAGGTGCTGGACGCCTGGACGGATAAACCCGATGTGCGCGTGTCGGCTTCGACTCTGCAGTGGCTGCGGCAGGCACTCAATGGCGCCCGCGGCGAAGACGCTGTGGTGTCCGGCTTCCAGGTCGAGGGCGATGCGGAATTGCTCTCGCGCTTCAGCCGGTTGCTGGCGCGGGTGGGTTTCGATCCGGAAGAATGGCTGGCCTCCGGGTTGGGTGACGTGGCCGGGCCCCGGCTGTATCAGGGCCTGCGGGGTTTTCTGAACTGGGGCCGCGCCTCTGCCGCGACGTTGGCGCTCGACACGGCCGAATACCTGCGCGAGGAAACCCGCGACTGGGTGCATCGTGATGACGTGGAGCGCTGGATGGACGGTGTGGACCGGCTGCGCGAACGTAGCGACCGGGTTGCTGCGCGTCTGGAAAAACTGGAACGGCAGGAAGCGCCATGACGCTCGGTCGTCTCGGCCGCCTCTGGCAGATTCAGCGCGTGATCCGCAAATACGGATTGCTGGAGTTCATCGGACACAAGCCCACACGAACCGAACCGCGCGGTCAGCGTCTGCGCCGCGCACTGGAGGAACTGGGTCCGGTGTTCGTCAAGCTGGGCCAGGCCTTGTCCACCCGGCCGGACCTTCTGCCCGCGGACATCGCGCTGGAGCTCACCCAATTGCAGGACCGGGTGCCGCCGTTCCCCGGCCGCGAAGCCAAAGCCGAAATCGAACGCGTGCTGGGCAAGCGGGTGGAAGATCTGTTCGCCGAATTTGATCTCACGCCGCTGGCCTCGGCGTCGGTCGCCCAGGTGCATGCGGCGCGGCTGAAACCGGCGTCCGCCCGGGAGCCCGGTCTCGACGTGATTGTGAAAGTGCTGCGGCCGGACGTGGCCCGGATGATCCGCCGCGACGTGAACCTGATGCACCTGCTGGCCGCACTGGCGGAGCGCTGGATTCCCGAATCGCGCCGCCTGTGTCCGCGCGAGGTCGTGAACGAATACGAGACGGTCATCTTTGACGAACTGGATCTGATGCGCGAGGGCGCCAACGCGTCCCAGCTGCGCCGCAACTGGATTCATTCCGACATCATCTACCACCCGCTGGTGTTCTGGGATTACACCCGCCCCTCGGTGCTGGTGATGGAGCGTCTGGACGGCATCAAGATTGACGACGTGGCGCGGCTGAAAGCGCTGGGTGTGGATTTCCAGGTGCTGGCCGAGCGCGGGGTGGAGGTGTTTTTCAAACAAGTGTTCCGCGACAATTTCTTCCACGCCGACATGCACCCCGGCAACATCTTTGTGGACGTCGAGGATCCGAAGAAACCGCGCTACCACGCGGTGGATTTCGGTATCGTCGGTTCGCTCACGTCCTCCGACCAGCGTTATCTGGCGGAGAATTTTCTGGCTTTCTTCAACCAGGATTACCGGCGCATCGCCGAGCTGCACGTGCAGAGCGGCTGGGTGCCGGCGGGCACGCGGGCGGAGGCGTTCGAATCCGCCATCCGCACGGTGTGCGAACCGATCTTCCAGCGCCCCCTGAAGGACATCTCCTTCGGTTTTTTCCTGATGCGCCTGTTCCAGATCGCACGGCGTTTTCAGATGCCGGTGCAGCCGCAGCTCGTCCTGCTGCAGAAAACCTTGTTGCAGATCGAGGGGCTGGGACGGCAGCTGTACCCGGAATTGGACTTGTGGAAAACCGCCAAGCCCATCCTGGAAGACTGGATGCGCACGCGTCTCGGGCCCGCGGCCAATCTGGAGCGCCTGCGGGCGCAACTGCCGGTATTGATCGAGGCTCTGCCGCAACTGGTGCCGCAGGCCTTGCAGCGTCTGTCAGAGTCCGGCGGCTCTGCCGTTTCGCACAAAGCGCTGGAGGATTTTCGCGCGGAAATCCGCCAGGGACAGCAGCGCAACCGCCGGCTGATTATCGGCGCCACGCTGGTCCTGGGCGCCGTTCTGATCTACGGCCTGGACGGTTACCGGCCCTGGCTGGTGTTCAATGCGCCGCTACTGAGCTGGCTGCTGGGAGGACTGGGCCTGTGGTTCTGGGCGCGCTCTGCAAGGTCGGACTGAATTTCAGTGGTTTGTACTCCGGCCACCGGCCCGCCTGCCGGGCAATCAGTTCCGACGGTGCCACCAGCCTCACGCCCTGCCGTGCGAGGTGGGGCAGTTCCTCCTCCAGAACCTTGAGCGTTTCCGGATAGGGATGACCGATGGCCAGCGCTCCGCCCTCGCGCCGGGCCCGCGTCACCAGAGTGTGGAGCGCGGCGCGTACCGCCGCCTCGCCGCGCGGGTGGTCGAGAAACAGGCTGCGTTCCGTGGCCGGGACGCCGCGTGCCTGCGCCATGTGCAGGGCGACGCTGTCGGAACTGGTGCGGCTGTCCACGAAATAAAGCCCGGTCAGTTGCCGCAATTCCATCATCAGCCAGTCCATGTTCTGGGGCATTTCGGTCAGCAGACTGCCCTGATGATTGTTGATTCCGCGCACGTGTGGTACCGAAGCCAGAGCCGAGCGCAGATACACAGCCAGTTCGTGACGTCCCATGGCAAGCGTGATGGCGCCGGGGTACGCGGTGACCCCATCGCCGGGTTGCAGGGGCAGATGCAGCAGTACTTCTTTGCCGGTGCGGTACGCCCGTTCGGCCTGGGTCTGGCTGTGGGGCGCGTGCGGCAGAAAAGCGCAGGCGACTGCGCCCGGCAGGTTCACGGCGCGCACCCCGGCAATCTGCTGCTCGCCCAGATCATCCAGGATGATGGCCATGACGCTCGGTGAGTCGGCCGGCCACACGGTTCCGGTGGCCACCAGCGCGGCACTGAACATCAGGGCAGAAAGAACGGCACCGCGCACGTCGTGCCTTCCTGGTTCTCGGTCCGGTGTTCTGGCGTGTTCTCGCTAGTTCGGCTTGGACTTGAGGATGACCATCCCCTTGAGCAGATTCAACGATTCGTACAGGGCGTAATCGTTCTCGGCCAGGGTCTGTTCGTCTTCGGACTGTTTTTGCTTTGCCGCGGCCTGTTCCGGGGTGTCTTTCCGGTGGTTGCCTTCGAGCCGACCCTGCAAGTCGTCTTCGGCGATGCCGCCGCCGTTCGGCTCGGCGCGGCTGACTTTGAGCGGACGGAGGGTGATGTCGGGTGCAATGCCCTCGGCCTGGATCGAGCGGCCGCTGGGCGTAAAGTAGCGCGCCGTGGTCAGTTTGATGGCGGTCTGGTTCTGCAGGGGCAGAATGGTCTGCACCGAACCTTTGCCGAACGTCTGCACGCCGACCAGCAGAGCGCGTTTGTGGTCCTGCAACGCGCCCGCCACGATTTCGGAGGCTGACGCGGAGCCGGCATTGACCAGCACCACCAGCGGTTTGCCGTTGAGCAGATCGCCCGGCGTGGCGTTGTAGTCACGATTGGCGTCGGTGATCCGGCCCTTGATGCTGACGACAAGCCCTTTGTCCAGAAAGGCATCCGAAACATCCACCGCCGCCGTGAGCAGTCCGCCGGGATTGTTACGCAGGTCCAGGATCAGCCCCTGAAGTTCGCCGCCCGCCTGCTTGCGGAGCTTGCGGAATTCTTCGTCGAAGGTTTTGCCGGTCAGTGTTGAGAACGTGGTGACGCGCAGGTATCCCAGTCCCGGTTCGAGCAGACGGCTGCGGACCGACGATACGTTGATGATGGCGCGCTTCATCTCCAGGGTGAGCGGCTCGCCGGCCCCTTCGCGGACCACGGTCAGCGTGACCGTGCTGCCCGGTTCGCCGCGCATGCGCTTGACCGCGTCGGTCAGCGACAGGCCCTTGACCGCGGTATCGTCAATCTTGACGATCAAATCACCCGGCTGAATGCCGGCCTTGGCCGCGGGCGTGTCGTCAATCGGAGCGATGACACGCACGAAACCGTTGAACAGCTGGACTTCGATTCCCAGCCCGCCGAACTTGCCGCTGGTGGTGATGTTGACCTCGGCAAACTCTTCCCGATCAAGATACGAGGAGTGCGGATCGAGACCGGACAGCATGCCGCGCATCGCGTTTTCCAGCAGCGCTTCATCACTCACGGGTTCGACGTAGTCGCTCTTGATGCGGTTGAGGATCTCGACAAACGTCTGCAATTCCTTGAAAGGCAGCGTCTCGGCCTTGTTTTTCTCGGCCAGTACGCCGTGCGTCAGGGCGATACCGCCGCCGATGGCAACGCCCAGCGCCAGAATCATCGAAGTCCGCAGGGAAGACGACATAAACGCAGTGCTCCGGAAAAGATAGCGGCAGGAAAAACCAAGATAACACAGCCGGCGTACCCGGTCGCCGCCGTGCAGCCTATCAACAGGCTCTAGTGTGGTGTCCCGTGAATAATTATCAAAATTCCGTTCACCCTTCGACAAGCTCAGGGCGAACGGAATCAAATAGTTGGCCGTTCATGCTGAGCCTGTCGAAGCATGAACGGCCAACAGTTACTTCTGGGACACCATATTAGCCGCGCCGCAGCCAGGAACGCGGGTTGAGGGCCTCGGCGCCCTTGCGCAATTCGAAATAAAGACCGCTTTGTTCATGGCCGCCCGTGGTGCCGACCCGTGCGATGACATCCCCCGCCTGCACCCAGTCGCCCACACCGACCGCGACGTTCTGGTTGTGACCGTACAGCGAGTAATACCCCCCCTCGTGTTCCAGCACGGCAATCAATCCGTACCGGTGCATCCAGCCCACGTAAACCACCCGGCCGTAGGCGATGGCTTTGACCGCCGTACCCTCGACGCCGGCGATCCACAGACCGTTCCATTTAAGTTGCCCACCGGCCTTCGGCGTGCCGTAACTGGCCAGGAGTTTTCCCTTGAGCGGCCACGGCAGCCGGCCCTTGAGCTTGCCGAAGGGGTAGGCGTCCAGATGGGCCGGGATGTCGGCCAATGCCGAGCGCAATTCCGCCAGCAGCTTGGCCAGCGCGCGCTCGTCGGCCTGCAATTGCCGCAACTGGCCTTCCGCGCCCTGGATGCGGCTGGCGAGACTCTGCATCATCCGCTGCCGTTCGCGGCGCGTGGCGTCCTGTGCGGTCAGGGTGCCCTGTTGCAGGTTGCGCGTGGATTCCAGCGCCGCGGTTTCCTGTTGCAGGCGTCGGGCCAGTACGGCGAGCGTCTGCACCTGTGCCAGGACGTTGTCAATGCGCTGTACGCGGGCGCGATTCAGGTAGTCGTAATAGGTCATCACCCGGGACAGGCGCAGGCCGTGGTCCTGGTTCAGCAGCAGTTTGGTCTGGCCGCGCCGGCCGATCATGTACGCGGCACGGATCTGCTGTGCCAGCTCCGCACGTTGCTGCTGCAGCACCGCTTCCGCTTCGGCGCGCTCGGCATCGGTCCGGCGCCAGCGTGCCGACTGTTCGGCAATCTGCTGATTCAGAGCCGTCAGCTCGGTGCCCAGGTTTGTCATCTGCCGCTCCGCGTCTTCCAGCTGGGTACGCAAAGCATCCTGCCGGCGACGGTCGCGATCCAGCGACGTCTGCACACTCTCGATGCGCGCCCGCAGTTTCTCCAGTTGTGCACTGCTGTGCTCGGTTTTATTGTCGGCGGCTCCGACAACAGAACCGGCCAGGGCGATTCCCGCGAGCCACCATGCCCGGGCCGGCGCACGGCCCTGCGCGTGCAGACGGGCTTCACGTGCGGCGATGGGCGGTGCGATAATCATGGCCGTTCCAGTATCTCCGGATTGTCATCATTTTTCAGGTTCCACTATGGAGTTGGTGTCATCGTTCGTGGGCCATCATCCCATCCTGTTTTCCGGGTTGGGCGTGGTGGTCATTTTGCTGATTCTCAACGAAATGTCCGGCGCCCTGACCGGCGAGAAGCGTCTGACACCGCTGGAGGCGGTGCGACTGATCAACGATCGCGGCGCGCTGATTCTCGACGTGCGTTCGTCCGCCGATTAC
>JAKEEJ010000165.1 GCA_022616655.1 Nevskiales bacterium
CCTCACCCACTCTGCCACCGAGCCAAGCCATACACCTCATTCAGGCTGGCATTCTGCAAGCGCCAGCCCCCTGTAATTCTGGATAACAGCCCTGCCTGTTCCCAACCCAAAAACCAAAAGACCCCGTGAAGCACGGGGTCTTGAAAAGACGGTTTGGAGCGGGAAAGGAGGCTCGAACTCCCGACCTCAACCTTGGCAAGGTTGCGCTCTACCAACTGAGCTATTCCCGCGCAGCAGGCCCGCTATTGTAGAGTCGGCCCCTTTCCTGTCAAGGAAATGCATGAGGCCAGTGGGCCTGTTAATAGATCCCATGCGTCTCACACACGTCATCCAGACGAATGGCCCGCAGATCGAACAAGTGACGGTTGTAAATTCACACGCACCATTCTTATCAGGCACTGCCCGGCGGCGGCTCGTTCATGCCCAGCCAATAGAGCCCAAGCTGGCGTGCCGCTTCGATAAATTCGGCACAATCAATCGGCTTGCGTACAAAGCTGTTGGCCCCCAGGTCATAGCTCGTAAAAACATCTTTTTCTTCATTGCTGGAGGTCAAAATAACCACGGGAATCCTTCGGGTACGTTCATCGGCCCGCATCCTCTGCAGAACAGCGTGGCCGCTGATCTTCGGCAATTTGAGGTCCAGAAGAACCACTTCCGGCATATGGGTCATATCGCGTCCCGCGTGCGCACCAGTGGCAAAAAGATATTCAAGCGCCTCCACGCCATCGCGCGCAACAATAATTTCATCGATTTCGTTGATGATCCTGTTTTTCTCCAAGGCTCGCAGGGTAAGATCAACATCGTCCTGGCTATCTTCCACCAGCAGCAGGGTGCGGCCGTGGTTCATTTCTAGCTTTCTGTCGGGGCGAGCGTCAGGGTAAAGCAACCTGTTGCGAAGCCGATACCCGTTCTCCTAAGACTGCCTCCGCTACGGCCTTTTTGAAAAAGGCTGAAGAACTTTTCCGTATGGCACATCGGCTCGTCGGTGGGTGGCGCGTTCATCACCACGCCACGCTCGGGAAGGCCTTATCAGGCCTTGCAAACAGATAACCCTGCAGCAGGTCGCAACCGCACTCAATCAGCGCATCGCGTTCCTCCGGCGTTTCCACACCCTCCGCCACCACTCGCATGTCCATCTCGCGACACAGCGCTGTCATGGATCCAATTAATTTCCGTTTGGTGGAATGCCGGTGCGCGTTCTGGACCAGAGACATGTCGAGCTTGACGACATCCGGCTCCAGATGCGCAAAACTGGTCAGCCCCGCATAACCCGCTCCCAGGTCATCAATGGCAATCCGGAATCCCAGGGCCCGAAGATTGGAGATACGTTGTCGTATATCTTTTACTCCATCGAGCATGGCGTGTTCCGTAATTTCCAGCACCACACGTTCCGCAACCTGGGTCAATGGCGATGACCTGTCGTAGAGGGAGTCGTCGAGTAGGTCCTGGATATGCAAATTTACAAAGACGCTTTCGGCCGGAAGGTTTGGAACGGCAGACGCCACCTGTGCGCGGACGGCTCGACCCACGTCCTCAAGGCGACCCAGCCTTTGGGCCGCGGTCAGTACGGACACCGGATCTGGCAGTGTAGGTTCAGTGGTACGCAGCAGGGCTTCGAAGGCAAATAGCGTTTTTCCCGTCCAGGACACCACGGGCTGGTAGGCCATCCACAGGGATTTCAGGGCACGGTTCAGGCTCGTCTCAAGCCCTACCCGATCTCCGGGCTGTTCCGCGCTTTTCCCATAAAGCACCAGCGCCTGACGCTTGAGCTTGGCCATCTGATGCAAACGTACGGCCCGATCCAGACTTCCCACCAGAACCTTTTCGTCCACGGGTTTTATGAGGTAGCGCAGAGCGCCGTACTCGACGGCCCGGATCGCTGTCTCCACGGCCGGCTGGCCCGTCATCAGAACGACGGGCACGTCCAGGTTGCGGCCGCGCACTTGACGTAACAGTTCCACCCCGTTAATACCGGGCATGTCGATGTCGCTCACAATGACATCAAAGTCCGATTCGCCCGCCAGACGGGCGGCCATCTTTCCGTCCACGGCTTCCTCGACGGTGTACCCGGCCTGACGCAGCATGCGGGCATAGGCGCGCAACAGCGCCGGCTCGTCATCCGCCATCAGTACGCGTGCTTTGCACTCAGAGTGCACCGCCCCGCTCGTGCCCACGGATTGCACTTCCATTTTTTGTGTTTTTACGGCTTGGCTCTGTTGCTGGCACGTGCACTGAAATGTCGGGTATCGAGCGACTTACCGGTGATTGGGAAGCGCATCCAGGCGGCGCGTGTGGCGGTCATGAACGCCCCTCCGGTCAGAAAAACCATCTGTGCTCCCTGAATCAGGCACCACGTTGTGCCCAGATGGACAGCCGTACGGAACACCTCTCCCGCTGTCTCAAGCCGGTTCTGGAAGTGCGAATCAGCAATGCCGGCCTTGCGACCATCGCTTTCACGGTGGGATTTCAACTTCTCAGGCTTCATATTCAAAGTTGATCGCCTCCAAGCTCAAGTGGGTACGGAACGGCAGACGCTCCAATTCCAGCGCCGTAGTCAATTGTTTCTCGGACAGTGCACGCTCCGGCCCGAGGCCGGCAACACCATTGACGAGCGCAGTCAAACCTGATTCGTCATCCTCAAGGGGCGTCACGACCATGACCAGCTGGCGTTCGTGGCGCAGTTCAAGGGCCTTCTGTAACAGCGGCAGAACCGAGGCACTGTGGTCGTTGATCACAAGAATGGCAGAACACTGACTCTCCGGATCTGTGTGGAACTCTGAGCCTGGAAACGCCATCTGCAACCACCGGGGACAAACGATCGGTCCCGGGTTCAAAACCAGCAGCGAGTTCAGTGAGTTCATGCGGCCACCGGCAAGGGCAATGGATGACCCAGCAGGACGTGGCAGTTGTAAGCGTCAACATCCAGCCAACCCGCCACCGTCGAAACACATCCAACACGCTGTGGCGGCCCGAAGCGGTGGACAGCCAGTCCGAGATTCCGGTACAGCCGCTCGGTACTCGCGCTGGCCACCATCACGTACTGCGTTATTCCGTAGTCCAGCGCAAACTGCGCGGTGCCGGCCATCAGGGCGCGCGCTGCCTCATTGAAGCCAAAACGTGCCGTCCGCGGGTTCGTGTCATCCATCGCAAACCGGCTGATTTCCCAGATGCGCTCGTGATTGGGCGCCGGGCTGCCATTCAGCAGTTGCGGAAATACCTGTGCGAGCATGTACGGGCGTGTGGTGGGCCGCAGGCGCCAACCACCGACCAGCGAGTCCGCATCATCTGTCAGCAACAGATAGCGGGTGTCCGCATCGTCGAATTCATCGTGCTCCATGCCATCCGAAACGTTGACGTCCCAGCCCAGACGCTCATGGAATACCCGGTAGCGCTGCCTGAACATCGGTTCCGCATAGCGGGCACAAAATTCTGAATCAGCCAGCGAACCTTCGATGATCTGAGCCATACCCAACCCCTCGCGTTTGTAGGCGAGGAGAAATCAAATCATGCGAAATCCCCCTTGGTAACTACAGGTTTCTGGAGGTATTATTTAACTAACTGATTTTATTTGTTATTTTCTGTTTGGCGGATTGAAAAACGGTGTTTTTATTAAAATATCGTCAAGCGGATCGGTCAGTGGTGAGTGCTGATTTCGATGATTTCCTGAGACTGGTGCAGGTGACCCGGGTAACAGCTCGGTTCGACTTGTCCCAGCGCCACCGCCCGAGCAACCGTGTGCTGCCGCGAACGTGTGCCTAGCTTCAGCTCTGCATTCCCAAGATGAAACGCAACCGTGTGTTCGCTGATATTCAACGTGCGCGCAATCACGGGGGCGCTCATTCCATCCGCAGCGTATTTCAGGCATTCCCGCTCGCGCACAGTAAGCGGCTTGGCGTCGAACCGGTTGGCAGCGCTCTCCTGGTAGATCAGTGCGCGCAGGCGCTCATGAATCAGCGCTGTAAACCACTGGGCTCTCCGGAACAGCGCAGCGCGCTCATCCGACGCCATTGGCAACGGTTGTTCCCTCGAAAAGTTGAACAGCGCACCCTCTCCATGCGAACCGCTTACTGGCACGCTGAATCCGTGCCGCAGCCCATAGGTGGCGGCCTCAGCGAACAGCTGCTGGGTCTTGGGCGCTGACATATCCAGCTCGTCCCAGCCGAAGGGGATGACGGTACCCAGCGCGCGCAGCACTATCGGATCAATCGCAAGGTAGCCGCATTCGTCGTAACGTTTACGCCACTCAATGGGATAGCCGGACAAGATGATCTGGCACGGCTTGGCGAAGGACACCGGAATGCGGAAGCCGAACAGGAATAGTGGGAATCCCAGCGCTGCGCTGACACCGCGGCAGGATACACCGACAGCGGGAATGTCCTTTGCGCCCCGTATCTCAGCTACAAGTTCGGCGTCCTGATCCATCGCAGCCCCCTCTACCTTTAACCCAGAGGGCCACCTTACCCTCAGACCGGGATATTGGCAAACCGGGGAGGGGAGCTTTCAGCCCTTTCGCATCAAGGGCCATGCGGCGCATAGATAGATCGCCATTGAATACAGGGTCAGCCCTGAAGCAATAATCAGCAGGACAAAACCCGTCTCGTATACCGGGGCTCCGAAAATCGGAGCCCGCCAGATCATCATGCCGATGGCAACCATCTGGAACCCGGTTTTGAATTTCCCGACCCAGCTGACGGCAACACTGGTACGCTGGCCCAGCTCCGCCATCCATTCGCGCAGGGCGGAAACGGTAATTTCGCGGCCGATGATCACGGCGACGATGATGGCCAGCAGCGCATCGTTGTCCTCATGCAGGAGCATCACCAAGCACACCACGACCAGTAATTTGTCCGCGACGGGGTCCAGAAAAGCGCCAAATTTGGAGGTCTGATTCCAGCGTCGCGCCAGCCAGCCGTCAAAGGCATCCGTCACGCCCGCAACCGTGAACAGCACGGTTGCCCATTGACGCGCGTGTTCCCAGGGCAGGTAAAACAGGATCAGCACCAAGGGAATAGCGGCCACACGGCCCAGGGTCAGAAGGAGCGGAAGATTCCAGCGCACGGGATGTTCGGGTAGGAGTTCGCGAATCGGCAAAGCGTGATTTTAGTGGAAAGCGGCATAGATCCGTTCAGCCAGCCAGCGACTGAGCCCCTCAACCCGCTCCAGCTCGTCCATGCTGGCGCGTTTGATCTGAGCCAGGCCGCCCAGGCTCCTCAACAGTGTGCGTTTCCGGATGGGCCCCAGACCCTCAATCGTATCCAGGACGGAGTGCCGGCGCGCCTTATCCCTCCGCCCCCGGTGCCCCGTGATGGCAAAGCGGTGTGCTTCATCCCGCAGATGTTGAATCAGATGCAGTCCCGGGGAATCGGGCGCCAGTATGAGCGGTGTTTCCAGCTCAGGGACATAGAGCTGTTCCAGGCCGGGTTTACGGCCCGGACCTTTTGCCACGGACACCAGCCGCAGCGAATGAAGACCCACGTCCTGCAAAGCCGTCAGCGCCGCTGTCAACTGCCCACGACCGCCATCAATGAACAGTACATCCGGAACCGGTCCTTCGCTACTTTTGGCTCGCGCAAACCGTCGTGCCACTGCCTGCCGGATGGCCGCATAATCGTCTCCGGCGACAATCCCTTCGATGTTGAATTTCCGGTACGCAGTTTTGAGCGGTCCGTCCCTGTTGAAAACCACACAGGCTGCTACGGCGCGTTCACCGCCGGTATGGCTGATGTCAAAGCATTCCAGCCGTTGCGGCGGCCGGCTCAGCCCCAGCACCCCCTGCAGGTCACTCAGGCGCGCCCGCGCCGTGACCCGGCCGGCAAGATGCGCCGAGAGGGCCTGTTGGGCCGTTTGCTCCGCCATTTTCATTAAACCCGCCATGCTCCCGTGCCGGGGCTGAAGAATCCGGACCTTGTGTCCTGCCCGTTTGGCAAAGCACCGCTCCAGCCACGCTCGGACTTCCAGCACCTGTGGCACCAGAACGATGGCGGGAGCCGCACGTTCCAGATAGTACTGCGGCAGAAAATCATCCAGCAGTGGCCCCAATTCAAGATGCAACGGATGAACCGGAAAGAAGCTGCGGTGCCCCAGGTTCAGCCCGTCGCGCAGGCTCAACACGCTCACACAGCTGCTGGCGGGGTGCAGAGCCACGGCAATGACATCAGCATCTTGTACGACGGAAGTAAGGATACGATCGGCCTGCAAGCGGCGCAGCGCTGCGATCTGGTCCCGTAGGCGTGCGGCCCGCTCGAAATCCTGGGTCTGCGAAGCCTGCTCCATGCTGGTTATCAGTTCCGTGGCCAGGGTTTCGCCCTTGCCATTCAGCAGTTGTACGGCGTTGGCCACGTCATGGGCATAGTCGCGCTCCGAAACAAACCCGACACAGGGCGCCGAACAGCGCTTGATCTGATATTGCAGACACGGCCGCGTACGGTGGGCAAAGAACGTGTCGCTGCATGGCCGGAGTCGGAACAGTTTCTGCAGCGACAGCAGGGTCTCACGCACGGCCGTAGCGCTGGGATAGGGACCAAAATACTGGTGCGTCACGGCTTTCGCACCCCGGTGCAAGGAAATCCTGGGGTACGGATGGCCACCTGTGATCTGGAGATAGGGATAACTCTTGTCGTCGCGCAGGCTGACGTTGTAGCGCGGGGCAAGCTGCTTGATCAGATTGGCCTCGAGCACCAATGCTTCATCTTCGGTGCGCGTGACCGTCACTTCGATTTTCCGAGTCTGCGCTACCATGGCTTCAATGCGTGAATTGCCCGAGGCGCGCAGAAAATAGGTCGCCACGCGCTTTTTCAGATTGCGCGCCTTGCCGACGTAGAGCAATGTACCGTCTGCGCCAAACATGCGATACACGCCGGGCTGCGTGGTCAGCTGGGCGACAAACGTTTTTGAATCAAAGCCGGAAGACGTCATGGCAAATCCGGGAAGCTTCGACAAGCCCCCCCCTTGAGAGACAGGTGATGGTAAACAGACACTCCGTGCCGCCGGGAATCCCCGGTGAAGAAACCGTCAATACTTCATCCAATCCTACGCTGGAACACGTCCTGCAGCGCAGGCTGACCCGTCGTCAGGCCTTGCGCGCCGGGGTGCAATGGACCGGAGCAGGCTGGCTCGGTAGCTTGGGAATCACCGGTTGTGCGTTCAGTGTCGAGAAACCTGGCCCGATTGCGCCTGTCACGCTGGGTTTCAATACCGTCTCCAAAAGCCTGACCGATTCGGTTGCAGTTCCTGCCGGTTACAGTGCCCGGGTGCTGTATGCGCTAGGCGATCCGATGGCGGACGGTATACCGGACTGGACGGGAACCGGTGTGGAATCCGGCGATTCCTTTACACGACGTGCCGGCGACCACCACGACGGAATGCATTACTTCGGACTCAATGCCAAGGATCGGTCCGATCCCGAGTCATCTGGGCGTGGTCTCCTGTGCATCAATCATGAACAGATCACACAGGTTTTCCTGCACGCAGCGGTTCCCGACAACACACGGCCACGGACCAAAGACGAGGTGTGCAAAGAAATGAATGCCCACGGCGTCAGCGTTGTCGAAATTTGCAAGAACGCTCAGGGCCGTTTTGAGGTGGTGCGAACGTCTGTCTTCAACCGCCGGATTACTCCGCTGACTCCGATGGAACTGCGGGGTCCGGTTCGGGGTTCTGAGTATGCGATAACCCGGTTTTCGCCCGATGCAAGCCGGGTCCGGGGCACACTCAACAACTGCGCCCACGGGCACACCCCCTGGGGAACCTATCTGACCTGTGAAGAAAACTGGGCGGGTTACTTCAAGCGCGGTAACGATGCCGCCATGCGCGGCAGTGCCGGGAATACACTTCTGGCGCGCTATGGATTGAAACCCGGCACGACCGGCCCGGCTCACCGCAACTGGGCGTCGGTGCAGGGCGACGATTTTGAGCGTTTCAACATCTCCCTCTCTGGAGCATCCGGCGACGGTTCCGACGATTTCCGTAACGAACTCAATACCTTTGGATATGTCGTCGAAATTGATCCCTTCAACCCCGCCTCCGTTCCACGCAAACGGACCGCACTGGGCCGTATGGCACACGAGGGTTGCTGGCCGGCCAGGGCCGTACCGGGCAAGCCGGTGGTGTTCTACATGGGCGACGATGGGCGCAATGAGTACCTCTACAAATTTGTCTCCAGCGCCCCCTACGACCCCGCCGACACCGGTCTTGACGCCGGCGATAAATATCTCGATCGCGGCACCCTGTACGCCGCCCGATTCCATGCCGACGGCACCGGAACCTGGCTGGCGTTGACGCACAATGCCAACGGTCTGAACCGCGACCATGCCGCCTTCCCGTTCACCTCGCAGGCCGCGGTGCTTGTGGCCACCCGTCTGGCAGCCGATGTCGCCGGCGCAACCAAAATGGACCGTCCGGAATGGGCGGCCGTGCATCCGCTGACCGGCGAGGTTTATATCAGCCTGACCCACAATCACGCGACGCACCGCCCGATTGACCAACTGGATGCCGCCAATCCCCGCGCTTATGAGGATGCCCACACACCGCGCAGTGGCAATCTCAACGGCCACATCATCCGCTGGCGCGAAGACCATGACGATCCGACAGCGACTGCTTTCCGCTGGGACATCTATCTTTTCGGTGCACGGTCGGACGCCGACCTTGCGACGGTCAATCTCTCCGGGTTGAATTCCGATAACGATTTCTCGAGTCCCGACGGCCTGTGGTTTGATCCGCGGGGGCTGCTCTGGATCCAAACCGACGACAGTGCCTACTCCGATGCCACCAACTGCATGATGCTGGTGGGCAATCCTGGCCGGGTGGGCGACGGCGGGAGGCGCCGCGTCAGTTCGGCCGTTTCCGGAGCTTCAAAAACAGTCACCACTTACGTGGGTGAAAATGCGACCGTCGCCAATCTGCGGCGTTTCCTGGTGGGACCCCGGGGGTGTGAAATCACCGGCGCCTGCATGACACCCGATGCCCGAACCCTGTTCGTCAATATCCAGCACCCGGGCCAGGATACAGCGGGCGTGCTGTTGACCCAACCGACCACCTACGCCAGTCACTGGCCCTTGAGCACCGACGCAACAGCCGAGGCTTCGGCAGGCACGGCTCGCCCCCGTTCCGCCACCGTTGTCATCACCAAGGACGACGGCGGCGAAATCGGTGTTTAACGCCTTCGTGTGAGGATGTACCGAGTGGTCAGTTCCATTTCCTACCATATCGCAATTGGGTTGCCCGGCGATCCACTTGCGCCCATAAAGGGTACGGGAACAA
>JAKEEJ010000166.1 GCA_022616655.1 Nevskiales bacterium
GGAGTGCGGCTCGGCACACACCTGTGGCGCCGCAACTGGGACAGGCCCGAGGACTGGCGCTACGCCGGCTTCCGGGCCCGCTGGGGTGCACACGCCGACCGCAATCTGTTCTGGTTCTTTCAGTTTCAGAATGTCTTCACACTGATGCTCGCCGCCACGGCCTTCCTGCCGCTGGCCTTTCATTCCGGCACGCCTTCACCCAGGGCTTTTGGCTTCGCGTTCCTGCTATGGGCCGCGTCCATCCTCGGTGAAAGCCTGGCCGACGCCCAGATGGAACGGTTCCGCCGCGATCCTGCCAACCGTAACGCCGTCTGCCGCCAGGGGCTGTGGCGGTACTCGCGCCACCCGAATTATTTCTTTGAATGCCTGCACTGGTGCGCCTACGTACCGCTGGCCTGGGGAGCGGCCTGGGGCTGGCTGTCGCTGATCGCACCGCTGGTCATGGCCTTCCTGCTGACCCGGCTGTCCGGCATGCCCCTGCTCGAAGCCGAGCTGGTGCGCCGCAAAGCCGGCTACGCGGACTATATGCGCACCACCCGCGCGTTGATCCCGTGGCCGCCGAAAAAATGATGGACGTGATCACGTTGTGCGAGCGCGGCTATGTGCCCGACGCGCTGATCCGCTTCGGCGTGCGCCGGCTGCTGCGCCAGCGGTTGCGTTCAGAGTTCTCCTGTGACCGGCTGCTGGAATCCCTGAAAGCCGCACCCATCGCCATCGAAACCGAGGCGGCCAACCGACAGCACTACGAGGTGCCGGCCGAGTTCTTCCGTCTGCACCTGGGACCGCGTCTGAAATATTCCTGCGGCTTGTACCCCACCGGCGGTGAGACGCTCGCCGAAGCCGAAGACGCGATGCTGGCGCTCTACGCCGAACGGGCTTATCTGGCCGACGGCCAGCGTATTCTGGATCTGGGCTGCGGGTGGGGGTCGCTGTCGCTGTGGCTTGCGGAACGGTTTCCCCGGTCGCAGATCGTGGGACTTTCGAACTCCACCGGGCAAAGAACGTTCATCGAGGCCCGGGCCCACGAACGCGGGCTCCAGAATCTCAGGGTGGTGACCGGCAACGTCGCCACGTTTGACTTTGCCACTCACGCAGCGGGGTTCGACCGCGTGCTGTCCATCGAGATGTTCGAGCACCTGCGCAACTACCGCGCTCTGCTGGCCAAAGTGCGGCGCTGGCTGAAGACCGACGGCCGGCTGTTCGTACACCTTTTCGCCCACCGCACGCGGGCGTACCCCTTCGAAGACCGGGACCGCAGCGACTGGATGGCGCGGCATTTTTTCACCGGCGGAATCATGCCCTCTTACGATCTGCTGTTGCGGTTCCAGGACGATATGCAGGTGCGATCACGGTGGTGGCTGCCGGGCACCCACTACGCACGAACCGCCGGTCAATGGCTGACCGGAATGGAGGCGCACCGACCGGAAATCCTGAGCGTCTTCCGCTCCGCTTATGGCGAGCGCGAAGCCGTTCTGTGGGTTCAGCGCTGGCGGATGTTCTACATCGCCGTCGCCGAACTGTTCGGCTACCGGAACGGTACGGAGTGGGGCGTGGGCCATTACGTGCTCGCCCCCCGACCGTGAACCGACGGCCGTCTCCGTGGCAGACGCTACCGGCGCCGGCGGATTCCGGCCGCCGCCGCGGCCAGCAGGGGACGGCAGGCGAGGTAAACCGCCAGCGTCAGCGGCGGCGCGAGCAGAGCCCAGACGGCAATGCCGTAGAGCCCCACCCGGCCATAGTCCAGGATGAACTGCCAGGGTCCGGCACGAAAACGTCCGACCAGTTCGACGATATCCACGATCGGTACGGGGGCGGCACCAAACAGCCACTCGCCGGCGCGATAAAACGGGATCAACAGCAGCACGTGCACGGGCAGCAACAGGTAATTGACCAGTTGGATGATGGGCTGGTTCAGCCGCAGCGCCAGGGCCGTCAACGCACAGAGCAGAGTGGTAATACCGAGGATCGGAAACACACTCAGCGCGGCGCCCAGCGCCAGCGCCAGCGCGATTTGCGCGGGCGCAACGCCCTGTCGCAGCTGCGCCACGATGGGCGCCACCAGCCGGCGGCGCCAGAAACCCGCAACGGGAGGAGCGGAGGTGGAACTCGTCACGCGCGGCGGCGCAGCAACGCGTCCAGACCGGCCCAGACGGTGACCGCCAGCATCGCGCCCAGCACAAACAACGCAAACCACGACAAAGAAGAACGGGACATGATGGACCCCGAGGCTACGAAGAGGCCGGAAACAGCGTCAGCTGCATCAGGTCAAGGCTGCCGCTGCGGAAACCGCATTCGCAGTACGCCAGGTAATAGCGCCACATCCGGAAGAAGCGTTCGCCGTGGCGCGACACGATCGCTTCGCGCGTGCACAGCACATTGTGGTGCCAATGCCGCAGGGTCTCGGCGTAGCTGAGGCCGTGAAACGCCGGATCGGCCGGCACCAGACCTACGGCGCGTACCCCTTCCTGGAACACGGTGGCGGAGGCCAGCATGCCTCCCGGAAAAATGTACTTCTGGATGAAGTCCGCCTGCCGGCGGTAACTGGGGAATATGTCGTCGTGGATCATGATGCCCTGGATCGCCACGCGGCCGCCGGGCAACAAACAGCGCGCCAGTGTTGCAAAATATCCCGGCCAGAATTCCTCACCCACCGCTTCGTACATCTCGATGGACACGATCCGGTCGTAGCGGCCGTACTCGTCGCGGTAGTCGCGCAACTCGAAGTGCACGCGGTCGGCCAGACCCTGCGCCGAGGCCCGCGCGCGGGCCTCCGCCAGCTGCTCGCGCGACAGCGTGAGGCCGGTGACCCGGCAACCGGTTTCGCGTGCCGCGTACAGCGCAAAGCCGCCCCAGCCCGAACCGATCTCCAGCAGATGATGCCCGGCGTGCAGGTCCAGCCGCGCCAGCATCCGGCGGTACTTCTCGCTCTGGGCCTGCTCCAGCGTCTGATCCGGAGCGCTGAAGACCGCCGAGGAATACGTCAGCGCCGGATCCAGCCACAGACGGTAGAAGTCGTTGCCGAGGTCGTAATGATGCCGGATATTTTTTCGGGCCTGCCGACGCGTGTTGGCGCGCAACTTGTGCATCAGGCGATGGCAACGCTGGACCCAGCGGTTTTTCTCATACGGTCCCAGGTAATGCTGCTCGTTGGCGTACAGCATCTGCAACAGCGTGGCCAGGTCGGGGGAGTCCCAGTGGCCCTCCATGTACGCCTCGCCGAATCCGATCGCGCCGTTGCGCACAACCTGCTGCACCATGCGCGGATGCAGGATCCGCAGCACGCCGCACGGCCCCGGTTCCCGCCCCGCAAACTTCTGCACCCGACCGTCGGGCAGTTGCACGTCCAGTTCGCCCACACGGATGCCCTTGAGCATCCACAACAGCAGTTGCAGACCCGGTTGCCGCCCCGGAACCGGCGAATCCGTCACCACGCCGTCGGCGGTCTTTTCCAGCAGACTCATGAGGTCTCCGTGCCCGGCGCCGGCGGTTTGGCGTGGACTTGCGCACCGCGCCACCAGAGTCTGAAGGCCTCCCAGTGGATGGCCGCCACCACCTTCAGGGCCATCGCCGGCAGGCTCAGCACCGCTCCCAGCAGCGCGAGGTCGGTCAACGGCCGGCGCACGGCGGCCAGGCCCGCGCTCAACACCGCCCCTTCGGATCGGGACACGTGGATGTGTACGCGCAGACGCTCGCCCGGATGCGACAGGCGGAACGTGTAACAACCCTCAATGCCAAGAAAGGGGGAGACATGAAATTGCTTGTTTTTTATCAAAGGTGCGAGCGGCCGCAGCGCCGCGCCGCCGGCTTCGAGCACATAGCTGTGGCGCTCGCCAAATGTGTTGTTCACCTCGGCGATGACCGCGCACAGACGGCCGTCGGCGTGTTCGCAATAGTAGAGACTGATCGGATTAAAGACAAAGCCGAAGAAGCGTGGCAGGGCCAGCAGCCGGATCCGGCCCCCGTTGAGGACGATGCCACGCGGTGCCAGCAGGCGTTCAACCCAGCGACGCAGATCGCCGGAGCCGTCGCCGTGGTCGCGGTCGTGGAAACCGACGAGATTGAAACGATTGTGCGAAAACCAGCGCAGACGCCGGTGCAGAACCTCGAGCCGGTCCAGATCCAGCAGCAGGTAAAACAGCCGGTAGACGAAGCGGTAGTGCGGGGGGATGTACCGCCGGTGCACGACCCGGGCTTCGTACAGCGCGTCTGAATTCATGCCGGATCCGCCTCCGGCACCCGCTCCGGGAACGGAACCGTGGGTGCGGGAATGGAACCCTCCTGCGCAACCCACGGAGCCGGGCAGTCGAAAGCGGCGGCAACGGCCAGTCCGCTTCGGAGACCGTCTTCGTGGAACCCGTACCCGGTCCAGGCGCCGCAGAACCAGACGTGGCGCCGGCCCTGAATCGTGGGCAATCGCTGTTGGGCGACCACGGCGTCGCGAGTGAACACCGGATGCGCGTAACGAGTCCGGTCAATCACCATGCCGGCCGCGGGTTCGCGAAACGGATTGAGCGTGACGATGTAATTGACCGGACCGGCAATGGCTTGCAGCCGGTTCATCCAGTAACTGACGGACACCGGGGCATCACCGATGCGGTCGGCTTCGGCGAGATAGTTCCAAGCACACCAGGCGTGCCGGCGCCGGGGCATCAGGGTTTCATCGGTGTGCAGTACGGCTTCATTCTCGGCATAGCGGATCGCCGACAGTACGGACCGTTCGGCCGCGTCGGCGTCGGACAGCAACTGCAGCGTCTGGTCCGTGTGGGTCGCACAGATCACGGCGTCGTAGCGTTCCTCATCCCGGGATGGCCCAGTCGAAATCCAGGCCGCGGTGTCGGTGCGCCGGACGGCATTGACCGCGGTTCCCAGACGCCGCTCGCCCCGGCGCTCAAATTCGGCGAGCAACCGGTCAGCGTAATGACGGCTGCCGTTCCTGACGTGGCGCCACTGGGGACCGCCGCGCACGCTCAGCAATCCGTGCGCGTCGAAAAACCGGGCAAAACTTGGAAACGGGAAATCGAGCGCGGCCCGTGTGGAGCAGGACCAGATGGCCCCGCACATCGGCAGCAGATAACGGCCGCGCAATTCGGCGCCGTACCCTCCGCGATCCAGGTACGCGCCCAGCGTGAGGTCGGGCAGCGCGTCCACCTTGAGTGCGGCACGGACCTCCCGATTCAAACGCAGAATCTCCAGCCACAGCCGGTGGTGCCGGAACGAGAGCCAGTTGCGCCGCTGCGCGAACATTCGCCACACGTCGCTGTCGCCCGCATATTCGTATGCCCCGGAACCGATGGACACTCCAAACGACATGGGGCTGGGACCGGTCTCGACGCCGAAGTGGCGGAACAGTTTCGTCAGTTGCGGATAGTTTCGCTCGTTATAGACGATGAACCCGGTGTCCACGGCAGGTCCATCCGGAACCCCAACGGTGTGGGTGTGCCCACCCACCCGCTGCTCTTTCTCGAAAAGCACGACCTCGTGCTTCTGCGACAGCCGCCAGGCCGCCGACAGGCCCGCGATGCCCGAACCAATCACCGCCATTTTCACGACCGAAGCGCCCCCGGAATAATGCCCAGAACAGCGGATTTCATTCTATACGACCGATCCGCCGCGCCGGTTGCGGTCTGCGGATGAAGCCGGCAGGCTCTACGGAATTTTCGACTGCGGTTCCGGCAGGGTCGGCGGCATGTCGAGACAGCGGATCCGTTCCTTGCCGTCCGCGTCCTGATAAGACTCCCCGTACGGTGTGGACTGCTTCGGAGCGGGAGGAATGTTCAACGCCGAGGAAGACTCCGGCAGTTTCAGATCCGGCGTCATCTTGAGCGGCGGCACGGATCCGGCCTTCTGGTACTCCAGCTCGCCCTGGCAATACCAGCCGGGAGCGCAGGCGCCCAGGCCCAGCGCAACCAGCAGAACACCCACCACGCCGCGCATCAAAGGGCTCCGGCCGTGTGCAACGCCGCACGCACGGCAGCGTGGTGCACCGCGTCCAGCGGCACCAGCGGCAGGCGGATGCCGGGCGGAATACGGCCCATCTGCTGCAGCGCCCATTTCACCGGGATGGGATTGGGTTCGGCAAACAGCGCCTGGTGCAGGGGCCGCAGTGCGGCATCGAGTTCCAGCGCCCGGGCACGCTCGCCGGCACGGGCCGCCGCGCACACCTGCTGCATGCGCCGGGGCGCGACGTTGGCCGTCACCGAGATATTTCCGTGGCAGCCCATCAGCATGGACTCGCAGGCCGTGGCGTCATCGCCGGAGTAGATCGAAAAGTCCGGCAGTCTGAAATCCAGCAGCGCGCGGATGCGCGGCAGCTCGCCCTTCGCCTCTTTGAGACCGACGATGTTGGAAATCGGCGCCAGACGCTGCACGGTGGCGGGCAGCAGGTCGCAACCGGTACGACCGGGGACGTTGTACAGAATGAGGGGAATGTCCACCGATTCGGCGATGGTTCTGAAGTGCCGGTACAAGCCTTCCTGGGGCGGCTTGTTGTAATAGGGCGTCACCACCAGGCAGGCCTGGGCGCCGATCTGCCGGGCGGCGCGCGTGAGTTCCACCGCCTCCGTGGTTGAATTGGCCCCGGTACCGGCGATCACGGGCAGACGCCCGGCGGCAAAATGCACCGTCTTGCGGATCACCTCCAGATGTTCGTCCACGTCCAGCGTGGCGGATTCACCGGTGGTCCCGACGGTGACC
>JAKEEJ010000027.1 GCA_022616655.1 Nevskiales bacterium
AGGGCGTTATCAGGGCAAGCAGATCATCAAAAGTGAATGGCTTCGATTCGAGCCCACCAGAGCCAATCCCGGGTTTGGGATGTCAGCCTGGTTGAACAGACCGGGGGGAAGAGGGCCAGGGGCCGGGGGAAGAGAATCGAATGCGACGGCCACGGGCGGGTGGGTTTATCCCAATGGAATGCCGGAACTTTACATGGCCGGAGGCGCCGGCGGAAACCGGCTTTACGTTATCCCGTCGAAGAATATGGTGATCGTTCGCCTGGGTGAAACCCAGCGATTCGTTGACGGGGTGTTCTTCCGCCTGCTGTTTGAGGGCGGCGAGGTTCCAAAAATCGGAACCTCGTCTGGAAAAAAACGCCGCGGTGCGCTTTGATCAATCTTCCTGGCAGGTGAACACCATGAACAGGAAAAAACCATCCCGGTTTGTTGCGCTTGCCCTGGCGGCGGTAACGCTGCCGGTCACATCGGTTCACGCCGGAAATTATCAGCCCGGAAGCGGCCAACTGGCTGTCGTCGCCGAGGATCACACCTGGGCCGACAAAACGCGCGGCCTGCAGATTCCAGTGCGGGTCTTTGCCCCGACTCTGAAAGCGGGGATGGGGCCTTTTCCACTGGTGGTCATCTCACACGGTGGCGGCGAGTCACGGCATTCCTACGAATACCTGGGCCAGTACTGGGCACGCAATGGCTATCTGGTTGTCGTGGCCAACCATCAGGACAGCGATGACGTGATTTATCGCCAGGTGGTTGAGAAAGAAAACAAAATGCCCACCCGGCTGGAAAATTACGTCCAGCGTTCTGAAACCATCCAATTCCTGCTGAATCGCCTGCTTTCCGGAAAACTGCACGACCCGCTCCTGAAGGGACGGATTGATCCCGAGCGTGTCAGTGTCTCCGGCCAGTGCGCGGGCTCTACCACGGCGCTGCACACGGTGGGCCTGACCATCCCTCCGGCGGAAAAAACGAAGGTCGCCTTTCCAGATGAGCGCCACGATGAACGCGTCAAGGCCGTCGTGGCACTGGGCCCACAACCGGTTTGGTTATGGGACAAGATTCAGCAGAACATCCCCATCCTGTTCGTCACCGCGACCCACGATTTCAACTGGGCCCCGCCCGTCAAAAGTGATCCACGAATCATCCGGAGACCGTACGACCGCTCACCCGGAATCCACAAGTACCTGGTGGAACTGAGCGGCGCCCAGCACTTTGCATTCACCGATTCGGCCGCGCCGGGCTATTCGGCGTTTCTGCCGGTCAAAGATCGCGACCCGCGCCACCATGAGTGTATTCAGCAGGCCACCACCGCGTTCCTGGACGCGTATCTGAAGGGCAACACGGCCGCCCTCGAATGGCTGCAGTCGGAAAAACTGGAAGAAGCGAGCCAGGAACTTTGCAAACAGGAACACCGGTAACAAAACGTCCACGAATCTGAGCCGCGCAACGGAGAATGGCCATGCGCTCTCGTGTGATCCTCGCGGTGATGACCGTGAGCCTCTTCTGCACACCGGTGTTGGGAGCGGATAAGGGTGGACTGTACAAACTCGACAAGGCCCCGTTCACTGTCGGAACCGTCCCGCTCGTCAAACTTCACGACACGGTTCGCGACAGGGATGTGCAGGTTCGTGCCGTTTATCCGAAGGCAGAGGAGAAATTCCCGGTGATCCTCTTCTCACACCTTGTAGCCGGTGCGCGGGATGAGTACGACGCGCTGGCCGGCTTCTGGGCTGCGCATGGCTACATTTGCCTGCTGCCGGACCACGCCGATTCGACGTCGGCGCTGGCCGGCGAAAGCGATCCCGCCAAAGTCCGGGAAACGGTCAGGAAAAATTGGCGAGACCGGCCATTGGATCTTCGGTTCCTGCTGGATTCGCTGGGCGAGATGGAACGGCAGGTGCCCGAACTGAACGGCAAACCGGACCGGGAATTCGTGGGCGTCGGCGGGCACTATATCGGTTCCCGTACGGCCGGCGAGCTGGGAGGAATGCGGGTGTTTGACCCGAGCGGTCGCTTCGAAAACTTCACCGACCCGCGGGTGCGTGCCGTATTGATGTTGTCACCGACCGGCCGGGAAGGTGGGACGACTGAGAAATCCTGGGCCGAGATGAAGGTCCCCATGCTGGTGATGACCGGCTCGAAAGACCCCAGCACACGCTCGGGCAACGCCCCGGAATGGCGGACCGAGCCGTTTCGATTTGCGCCGCCCGGCGATAAGTACCTGGTGTTTATCGAAGGCCTGACCGAAGACTATGGCGGCCTGATCAACAATATTGCCCGGCAATCCGAGACGGAAAAACAGGAAAAGTCCGACCCGGTACTGGCCGCTTACGTGCAGGCAAGCACGCTCGCCTTCTGGGATGCACACCTGAAAAACAGCCAGGAGGCGCGTGCGTATTTAGAGTCCGACCGACTTCCGACTTTCAGTCGTGGGAAGGTACGACTCGAACACAAGTAGCCTCTGTCAGACCTTTTCGCCCACTGCTTCTTTCAGCATCTTCTGCAGCTCGCCGGACTGGTAGAGGTCCAGCGTGATGTCACAGCCGCCCACCAGTTCGCCCTTGACGTACAGCTGGGGAAACGTCGGCCAGTTGGCAAACTTCGGCAGCGCCCGATAAATCTCCTGTTCCTCGTAAATATTGACGTAGGCGAACTCCACGCCGCAGTCCTTGAGCGCCTGCACCGTACGGGCGGAAAAGCCACACTGGGGAAAATCCGGAGTCCCCTTCATGTAGAGGATGACGGGATTTTCGCTGACCTGTTTCTTGATGCGTTCGAGGGCGTCCATGAGCCTCTTCCAATGAGCCGGCGTTGCGCCGGGCGCGAATTATATACCTCTGTTCGTGTACACAAATTTCACACGCCGCGTCAGTCCGCACAGCAGTTCATACGGCACGGTGCCGGCACGGGCGGCGATGTCTTCGATCGGCAGGCCATCGCCCCACAGCAGCACCGGATCGCCGACACGAGCCTGGGGCACCGGGCGCAGATCCACCGCAATCAGATCCATGGACACACGACCCACGAGGGATGTGCGCTGGCCCTGAACGATCACCGGAGTCCCCGTCGGCACGGAACGATGGAATCCGTCGGCATAGCCGATGGAGACAATGCCCACGCGCATGGCTTCCGGGCAACGGTACGTCGCGCCGTAACCGATGGCATCGCCTTGGGCGCAAGCGCGCACGGCCATCAGCCGGCTTTCGAGCGTCATCGCGGGGCGCAGCCCCAGGTCCGTGCCGGTTTTTCCCGGCAGGGGCGAAGCACCGTACAACATCAGACCGGGCCGCACCCAGTCGGCATGGGTTTCGGGCCAGTGGATGACCGCTGCGGAATTCGCGAGGGAGCGGAGGCCGGGCAGGCCCTGCAGAGCTTTGTTGAAATCCACGGCCTGTCTGTGGGTTGTGTCCTTGTCCGGCTCGTCGGCACACGCGAGGTGCGTCATCCAGCCCTGGAAGCGCCATCCCCGTTGCACCTGGATGCGCCTCCAGACGTCCCAGATGTCACCCGGGGGGAATCCCAGCCGGTGCATGCCGGAGTCGAGCTTGATCCACAGCGATACGCGCGCGTCCGCCGGCAAAGCTTCGAGGATTTTCAGTTGCCAATCCTCGTGGACCACCAGCTGCAGATCGTGGCGCAGGGCTTGTGCGGCCTCGTCCTGCGACAGAATGCCCTCGAGCAAAACCAGGGGCGCGCGTATCCCGGCCTCACGCAACACCAGCGCTTCTTCCAGGCAGGCCACGGCAAAAGCGTCCACCCGGCCTTGCAGTGCGCGGGCCACCGGCACCGCACCGTGACCGTAGGCATCGGCCTTGATGACGGCCATGAGTTTCGAGCCCGGCGCGAGGCGGCGTACCTGGTGCAGATTGTGCTCGATCGCCGTCAGATCAACGGTGGCCGTGGCGCGCGGGATCATGGAGCCAGGTACGAGGGATCGGCAAGATTGTCGAACTTGGTGTAAGCGCCGAGGAAGGTCACTTCAAAGTGACCGACGGGGCCGTTGCGCTGCTTGCCAATGATGATTTCGGCCTTGCCCCTGGCGGCGTCGCTGTCGCTGTACATTTCCTCGCGGTAGATGAACAGCACCAGGTCGGCGTCCTGCTCGATGCCGCCCGATTCGCGCAGATCGGCCAGCCGCGGCCGTTTGTTGTCGCGCTGCTCCAGCGCGCGGTTGAGCTGCGACAGGGCGATGATCGGGATGTTCAACTCCTTGGCCAGCGCCTTGAGGTTCCGGGAAATGGCGGAAATCTCATTGGTACGGTTTTCGTTCGTGCCGGGCACCTGCATGAGCTGCAAATAGTCCACCACCAGCAGCTGGATGCCGTGCTGACTGGCCAGACGGCGGGCGCGGGCGCGCAGCTCCAGCGGCGACAAGGCGCCGGTGTCGTCAATGTACAAACCGGCTTCGCGGATCAGACTGTCGGCGGAGACCAGACGGCTGTAATCGGCGTCGTCGAGCTGGCCGCTGCGCAGTTTCGACAGCTCGATGCGCCCAAACGACGACAGCACACGCAGCGCCAGCTGTTCGCCGGACATTTCCATGCTGAACACGCCCACCGGTATTTTCCTGTCAATGGCGGCATGCTCGGCAATGTTCATCGCAAAACTGGTCTTGCCCATGCCGGGACGCGCGGCCACGATCACCAGATCCCCCGGATGCAGGCCGTGGGTCCGCCGGTCCAATTCGGTGAATCCGGTGGTCAACCCGGCCAAAGCGTTCGGATTCTTGCGCAGCGTTTCAATGCGGGTCTCGGCCCGCTCCAGCAGGGTTCTGATCGGCGTGTACACGGACTGGCCGCGGGCGCCGCGCTCACGGATGGCAAACACTTTCTGTTCGGCCTGATCCACCAGCTCGCCCGGCGAGAGCCCTTCAGGCCGGTACCCCAGCTCCGCGATCTCGCTGCCGGCGGCAATCAGTCCGCGCAGTACCGAGCGCTCGCGCACGATCTCCGCATACGTCAGCAGGTTGGCAACGCTGTAGGTGTCCACCGCCAGTGACCCGAGATAGGCCACACCCCCCGCCTCCTCCAGACGGCCCTGATGGCGCAGGTGTTCGGACAAGGTGACGAAGTCGCAGGGCTTGTTGGCACCAATCAGCTCGCCGATGCCCTGGTAAATCACGCGGTGATCGGCGCGGTAGAAATCCGCTCCGCTCAACCGGTCGGCCAGGTCGAAATAGGCCTTGTTGTTAAGCATCAATCCTCCCAGAACCGACTGCTCCGCCTCAATGGAATGCGGCGGTTGTTTGGGCGACAGGGTGACGAGTTTGGGCTGAGCCATGACCGGAAGACAGATCGAAAAAAACCGGGTGCACTTTAAAGCAAAACGGCCCGCGGTGGCGGGCCGTTGCACAACTCTGTGAAGAAACTGTTTATGGCTTCGCCTCTTCCTCCACGGCAATGTTCAACGTGGCATCCACTTCGCTGTGAAACCGCAAGGTTACGGCGTAAGTTCCGGTCTGGTGAATCGGACCGGTGGGCATGTCCACTTCGCTGCGCTTGATCTCGAGGCCCGCCGCGGCGGCAGCGTGGACGATATCGGAAGGACCGACCGAGCCGTACAGCTTGCCCTCTTCGGAAACCAGGGCCCTGATCGTCAGCGTCTTGCCGGCGCATTGCTCGGCGCGCAGCCTGGCAGCACCCAGCGATTCAGTCGATTTCCTGATCAACTCCGCCTTGCGCGCTTCGAACACTCGGCGGTTCTCTTCGGTCGCGGGCAGCGCCTTGCCCTGCGGCAACAGGTAATTGCGACCGTATCCGGACTTGACCTTCACGGTGTCGCCGAGGTCGCCGAGATTTTTAACATTCTCCAGCAGAATCACATCCATCGCGTGGCTCCTCAGGGATGCTTGTCGGTATACGGCAACAGCGACAGAAAACGCGCGCGCTTGATGGCCAGGGCCAGCAGGCGCTGAAAATGCGTTTTGGTGCCGGTGATGCGCGCCGGCATGATCTTCCCGTTTTCGGAAATGTACTGCTTGAGCGTCGCCAGATCCTTGTAGTCAATATCGCTCACACCATCGGCGGTGAACTTGCAGAACTTCTTGCGCCGGAAATAGCGGGGGGACGTACTCATGCTTCGGCTCCTGCAGGGTCAACCGCCTCGGCCGCCGGTTCACCAGATGCTGCCGGGTCGGCGTCGGCACTGCGGGTGTCGGGTTTTTTGTCTTCCTCCGGTGTCTTGAACAACGGCGACTGGCCGGTGACCGGAGCCTCGGTACGGATCACCAGCTTGCGGATCACAGCGTCGTTGAAGCGGAAGGCATTCTCCAGTTCGGACAGTGCCTTGTCGCTGCACTCCACGTTCAACAGCACGTAGTGCGCCTTGTGCAAACCCTGGATGGTGTAAGCGAGCTGGCGTCGGCCCCAGTCTTCCAGACGGTGCACTTTGCCGCCACCGGACTCCACCATGCTTTTATAGCGTTCGATCATGGCCGGAACCTGCTCACTCTGGTCCGGATGCACCATGACCACGATTTCGTAATGTCGCACGGCTTCTCCTTGTGGTTACGCCACGATGGCTCGTGGCGCAGTCCCCCGAAACTGCGGTGGGACAAGTGGTTTCGACCCGGCAAGCCGGAAGGGCCTGTCCTAGCCTGTCGAAGGGGCGCGAATCTTAAGGGATTCAGCGTTTTGCTGCAACGCACCGTTGCCGGAACGCTTCGTAGAGACAGACCGCGGCGGCAACCGAGACATTGAGGCTCTCAGCCTTGCCCAGCATCGGAATTTTGACCCGCTGGTCGCAGTGTTCTTTGGTGAGGCGACGCAGGCCCTCGCCCTCCGCCCCCAACACCAGCACGCGCGGGCCACTGAGGTCCGACTCAAACAGCGACGCACTCGCCTCCCCGGCCAGACCGGTGATCCAGTAACCCAGTTCCCTGAACCGCCTGAGGCTGCGCGCCAGATTCGTGACGGCAATGACCGGCACACGCTCGGCGGCACCGGCAGCGGCTTTGCGTGCCACCGGCGTCAAGCCGGCCGCCCGGTCTCTGGGAATCACCACCGCGTGAACGCCGGCCGCCTCGGCCGTGCGCAGACAGGCGCCGAGGTTGTGCGGATCCTGCACCCCATCCAACACCAGGATCAATTTGTCCGGCGTGGCGGGAATGTCGAGTGCGTCCTCACCCGAAAACACTTGTGCCGGCATCAGGGCCAGCACGCCCTGGTGCCGGAGTTCCGGTGCCAGCAGATCCAGCTCCGCTTTGGGTCGCAGGCGCAGGGGCACGGACACGGACCGGGCCCGATCCACGACGCGGCGGCTGCGCTCGTCCTGGCGATGATCCGCCAGCAGTACTTCCAGAGGTTTGACTGTGCCTCCTTCCAGCGCCGCCATTACCGCGTGGAACCCACCGATGTAGACAGTGTTCCCCGTCATCTTCAAAGACCGGGCCAGGGAGGCAGCACCCAGGCCTCTGTCTCACGTCCCTGCACCACCGGCTTGAGGATCAGCATCATCGTAGGCAAGGGCCGCTCGGACGTCGTAGAGGACGGACTGCGGTCTTCGCTGCGCAAGCGGGTTTCCGGGACTCCGCGCGAGACAAGGTATTCCAGGACGGCGGCGGCGCGGCGCGCACCCAAACCGGTGGACGGATCGGCGGCGGCATCGTCCCGCACCAGGATGTGCGCCACGGTGCCTGGATCGTTCTTAAGCACATCGCCCACTTCGGCAAACAGTTCCAGCGCCGGAAATTTCATCTGGGCGTTGCCGGCGTCAAACCAGTCGCCGGAATTGATCTGCAGCTGAACCGCCGGGCCCGGCAATCGCGTGAGTTGTACCTGGGCAGCCCAGTCCTTGCCACGGATACGGGCCTTCAACTTCGCCAGACATCCGGCGGCCCAGGACTCCAGCCGGTCGGCCGCGAGTGCCGGAGTTTCCACGCCCACGATGGACGGCGGGCGGGACGCGGCAAGCGGCGGCAGGGTGGAGGTCAGCACGGGCGGTTGCGCGCAGGCTGATAGCAGTACAAAAAGAAACGTCCAGCGTCTTCCGTTCATTATCGTTTTCGGCGGCCGCGCGCCTGCTGGTGTGGTTTCCCGGATTTTCCGGTGCGGGACTCTTGTGAACCCGGCGCGGGTTCGAGATCTATTTTGCGCTCGTCCAGATTCACGCGCACCACCCGTACCTGCAAGCGCTGGCCCAGCGTGTAGATCCGGCCGGTACGCTCGCCGCGCAGCCGGTGGGCTCCGGCCTCGTGTACGTAGTAATCGTTCTTGAGACTGGAAATGTGCACCAGCCCCTCCACGTAAAGCCCTTCCAGTTCGACAAACAGGCCGAAATTCACCACGGACGCCACCACGCCGGTGAAAATTTCGCCGACGCGGTCGTGCATGAATTCGCACTTGAGCCAGGTCATCACATCACGCGTGGCCTCGTCGGCCCGCCGCTCGGTCATGGAGCACCGGATGCTGTGCGCTTCGATCTCGGGTGCCGTGTAACCGAACTCGCCCGCCTTGCGCGCCTGCAGGCTGTGCCGGATGGCCCGGTGCAGCAGCAGATCCGGATAGCGGCGGATCGGCGAAGTGAAGTGCGCGTAATGCTCCAGCGCCAGTCCGAAATGGCCCGTGGGTTCCGCGCTGTAGCGCGCCTGCATCAGCGAGCGCAGCGCCACGGTCTGAATCAGCTTGTAGTCCGGACGGCCGCGCGCCCGTTGCAGCACGCCGGCGTAATCCGCCGGCCGCGGTTTATCGCCGCCGCCGAGCTTGAAGCCGCGTTCGGCCAGGAATTCGCGCAGGACCTGGACCTTCATGACGTCCGGCGGGGCGTGCACGCGGTGCGGCGCCGGCCGCTTGTGCTTGATGACAAAACGCGCGGCTTCGACATTGGCCGCAATCATGCATTCCTCGATGAGGCGATGCGCGCGGTTGCGCGTGACCGGCACGATGCGCTCGATCTTGCGGTCGGTGCCAAACACGACTTTGGTTTCCGATGAATCGAGGTCAATCGCACCGCGCCGCTCGCGGGCGGCGAACAGGGCCCGGAACACGGCGTCCAGCGTCTGCAGGTGCCCCACCAGGCTGGCCGGCCGGCGCGTGAGACCCTGCGGCGCTTCCAGCAGGTTGAACACTTC
>JAKEEJ010000167.1 GCA_022616655.1 Nevskiales bacterium
AAAGGCTTCGTCCAGCGCGTTGTCCGTACCGTGGCCAAAATACAGCCCGGCACGGCCAAATTCGCTGGCACCCCAGCGCACCAGATCACGGATTGTGCGCAGGGCATTCAAGGTCACGGGCGGGTAAGAGAAGGGTAAAAGAATGATTAGAACTGGATAACGATCTTCGCTAGTATGCGTGGCCTCATTCAAGGACTGCAACGCAATGGTCAGGAGTAATTCTTGCGCGCCCTGAAACCCCTGAGCGTGGCGCTGGTCGCGCTCTCGGGCCTGGCACTGGGGCTCTGGGCCGCCGTGCAGTGGTCTACGACCCAAACGCCCATTCTGCACTCCGGGATTCTGTTGCCGACCCCCCGTCCGGTGGCGCCCTTCGCCCTGACCCGGCAAGACGGTGTTGCCTTCACCGAGGCTGATTTGCGCGGCCATTGGAGCCTGCTGTTTGCCGGCTTTACGTACTGTCCCGACGTTTGTCCGACGACCCTGACCGTGATGAAGCAGGTGGAACAAGGTTTGCGAGACTCCCGGCGCGCCTTGAATGCCGTGTTTGTTTCAGTGGACCCTGAGCGTGACACCCCCGAACAACTGAGCCGCTACGTGCGGTACTACAGCCCGACACTCACCGGCATCACCGGTCCTTTTGAGCAACTGGACCGTCTGTGCGCCAGTCTGGGTATCGCCTACATCAAAGTACCCGGAACCCTCCCGCAGAATTACACCGTTGACCACTCGGCCGTGCTGGTGCTGGTGAATCCCCAGGGCCAGGTGGCTGCATATTTTCAGCCGCCACATCGAGTGGAAGCTCTGACGGCAGATCTCACGCAAATGATTCCGGAAACCTTATGAGAATCATTGCCTTGTTGACGCTTTTAAGCCCTGTCGTACAAGCCTGTCCGGGGCTGACCGCCGAGGATGCCTGGATTCGCGAGGCTCCCCCTGGAACCTCCGTCATGGTCGGTTACGCTCAGCTGGAAAACACCGGCAAAAACCCGCTGAACCTGGACACGGTCAGCAGTCCGGATTTTGGCAGTGTGGAGCTGCACCGTACCGTAATCGAAAATGGCGTATCGCAGATGCGACGCCACCCGACCGTTTCGTTACCGCCCGGCGGCCGTGCCGTGCTGATGCCCGGCGGCCTGCACTTCATGCTGTTTCGTCCCCTCCGTTCTTTGAAAGCGGGCGACACAGCCCGAATCGTGCTTTACTGCGGCACCCAAAGCCGGACGTTTTCATTTTCCGTCAAGGCGATCACTCCATGAGTCTGCTGTCATTGAAATCCAGGCATTGGGCTGTCCTGCAACGCACGCTGGACACCGGCTTTGCCCTGTTGCAGTGGCTGCTGCCGACGCACTTTTTGTCCCTGCTGATCTTGCGCGCAACCCAGATTACCCACGAGCCGGTCAAGAATTTCCTGATCGGCGCCTTTGTAAAAATTTACTCGGTCAACCTGGCCGAAGCGGAATTCAGCAGCGTGAGCGATTATCCGGACTTCAACACCTTCTTTACCCGCGCGCTCAAACCCCAGGCGCGTCCCACGGACCGGGATCCGGCGGCGTTGATCTCGCCGGTGGACGGGCGCATCAGCCAGGCCGGCCTCATCACCGACGGTACCTTGATACAGGCCAAAGGACGGACCTATTCCGTGGCCGAACTGCTCGGCAGTCCGCAGATGGCCGGATTATTCCGCAAGGGTCACTTCTGCACGCTGTATCTGGCCCCGCGTAACTATCACCGTGTCCACATGCCCGCCGACGGTCGCCTGCGCGAATGGGGTTATCAGCCGGGCCGGCTGTTCAGTGTGAACGCACGTTCGACACGCCGGATTCCCAGACTCTTTGCCCGCAACGAACGCCTGTATGCGACTTTCGACACTGATTACGGCCCGTTTGCCATCGTTCTGGTGGGCGCCCTGCTGGTCGGCGGTATCGAAACGTCCTGGCTGGGACCGGTCACGCCCCCCCACGGTCAAAATGCCGGGATTTACAGACCTGTGTCACCCGTTGCTTTGGCGCGCGGCAGCGAACTGGGCCGTTTCAACATGGGGTCCACGGTCATTCTGCTGACGACAGCGGAAACCGTGCTCTGGCGCACCCTCATGCCCGGCCGTGACGTGCGCCTGGGGCAGGCGCTGGGCACCTGGACAGCGCTGACGACTCTGCACGCCGAACGCTGATACACGCTCTGCCCGAGAATCCAGAGCGGCTCACCACCGCCTCCTTTAGCCGTACCCCCCTGTATCCCCGTAATGCAGAACGCACTCCGTACACGCGCAGGGGTCCAAGCGTTACACTTTCCCCCTACCTTGATTTGGCGGCGGTTCTTTTGGCACGCAACCCGGTCTTAAACGTTTCGGCAGCCCTGGCCTTGTGTGGGGCGGCGACGATGGCGGCATCATCCGCGCCCGACCTGCCCTACATGGGTGAACCGGCGGACGCGGTCCTGTCTCCGCAGGAAGAGCAGCGGATCGGCAGGGAAATTATCGCCAAGCTGTATACCTATGAATATGTTCTGGAAGATCCCGAACTCACCGAATACGTATCCGGACTGGGCTGGCGTCTTGTAGCAGCAGCCGATGCCCAGCCGTCGGCATTTACGCTGCTGGTGCTGGAAGATCCGCGCATCAACGCTTTCGCGTTGCCGGGTGGGTACATCGGCATCAATGCCGGCCTGCTGACCGCCGTCCAGAATGAAAGTGAACTGGCCGGCGTGCTGGCGCACGAACTGGCACACCTTACACAGCGGCATATCGCCCGCACGATTGAAGGGACTCAGACCGCCACGCTGGCCACAATGGCGGCCATGCTGGCCGCCATTGTGGCGTCATCGGCCAATCCGGAGGTGGTGCTCGCCGCCCTGTCCCTGGGCCAGGGGAGCATTTATCAGCGCGAAGTCAACTTCATTCGCGCCCACGAGCTGGAAGCCGACCGAATCGGCATCCGGACGCTGTCGCAAGCCCATTTCGATCCGGAAGCGATGGCCGGATTTTTTGTCCGGCTGGAGCAACAAAGCCGGCTCTATGGAAACGACATGCCCGAATTCCTGCGTACGCACCCGGTCAACACCACGCGCATCAGCGAGGCACGCACCCGCGCCGCCTTACTGCCCCAGACACGAGTAACCGATTCTCTGGAATTCGGCCTGATGCAGGCGCGCGCGCGCGTGCTTTCCGCGGAACGCCCCAGCGAAGCCGCAGAATTCTTCTTGGGGATGATCGGCAACGGCCGCGGCACTGTCGCGGAGCGTTACGGGCTGGCACTGGCCTACGTCCTGCTGGGCCAACATGAAAAGGCGCTGGGAATGCTGGAGACGGCACTCCAAGCACATCCACGGCAGCCTCATTTGACGCTCCTGTCCGCGCGCATCCAGCTCCATCAGGGCCATACCGAAGCGGCCCTGCGTCGGCTGACGGAAACCCTTCAGCATCACCCGCGCTTCGCGCCGGTCATCCTGGAATACGCCAGCGCCCTGCTGACCGCAGGGCAGCCAGAAGCCGCACGCCAGTTGCTGCTGTCTCATGAACAGGATCTCGGTACGCACATGGAAACCTATCGCCTGCTAGCGCTGGCGGCACACGACGCAGGACACCCCATTGAAGCCCAGTACCAGATGGCCAGTTTCCTGCTGGCCCGCGGCGACATCCCGGGGGCATTGTCGCAACTGGATGCGGCGCTGAACGCGCCGTCGGTTCCAGAACCGGAACGTGCGAAACTGGAGGCGCGCCGCGCGGAGGTGGCGGCAACGGCACCGAATCCTCCACCACCGCCATTGAAATTGCCCTGAAGCGGACACGCAAACGAAGCGCCTTCACAATTCGTTGAGCGGCACCACCGTACCCCACTGCCTGCAACTGGGGCATTGCCAGAACAGCGCCATCGGCCGGAATCCACACTGTTGACAGTCGTAGCCCGGCCGTTTCTCCATGACCGCGCGCAGGGCATCGCGCAACCCTTTATACAACGGAGCGAGGGTGGATGAAGATTCCGTCGCGCTTTGCAGCAGCAGGTCCAGGCCGCGCCACTGTGGCTGCCGTTGCAGTCGTTCCATAAGATACGCGCCCGGATCCTGATGCTCTTTCTGCATCATCTGTGCCCGGGCCAGCACGACGGCGGGAGAGACCCACAGCTCTTCGGCTTCCTCGAGAAACTCCCGGTAGGCGGCAGGACTGTGAAGTTTTTCGTAACAGCGTTGCAGCGGAATCAATACCTCGCCGATGAAACGTGCATCCTGTTCGGGAACCCGACGATAGGACTTTACCGCCGCCGCCGGCTGACCGCTGGCTTCGTGCAACGCGCCCTGCAGCAGGCTGGCGCGTACACAGCCTGCATGCTCGGACAGGGCCCTGCCTGCCAGACGCAAGGCCTCGGTGGCATCCTCGCGCTGGCGGGCTGCTTCCGACAGTTCGCAGTAATAATGACCGATCAGCGGCCGCAGACTGACGCCCTTGACCGCCTCGAGCTGACGGGCGGTCTCCAGGGCCTGACGCCAGTCATAAGCCTGCTCGTAAAGCGTGACCAGACTCTCCAGTGCGGGTTGTAGAAACATCCCCTGTCCAACGAGCTGCTTGAACAGCGCTTCGGCACGATCCATGACGCCGGCGCTGTGAAAATCCTGGGCCAGTTCGAAGCGCGCGCGGTTCCGGTGAGCGGGGCTGAGTCCCGTGCGCATCAGAAGGCTTTCGTGCAGGCGCAAGGCGCGGTCCACTTCGCCACATTTCCGGAAAAGAGTGCCGAGCGTCAGATGCAGCTCCACGGTCTGGTCATCCGTGCCCGTCTGTCCGATGAGTGCAGCGATGGCCTGATCGGAATCCTGCCGGGCCGTCTGCGCAAAGCCGGCAGGATACTGAGAAGGACTTTTCCCGGTCTGTTCCTGAGGTTTTGGCCAGCGGCGACACAGGTACCAACCGAGCGCCACCCCCAGGGGCAGCATCAGCCAGGCCAGGGCCAGGCTGTCAGGCATCTTTAGCGGGGTGTCGAAAGTGACTCAGTTCGGTTTCGGCATCCCGCAGTTGGCGCTGCAACCGCCGACTCTCGCGCTTGAGTTTCCAGAACCGTTCAAGGCTCAACACCCCCATGACCAGCGTACCCAGGGCGAAAGCCGACAACAACAGCGCAATCAGCGGTACATCCACCCGCCCGGCGAGATAATTAAACGTAACCGGAGTCCAGTTGAAATAGCTGAGGATCAACCCCAGACCAAAGGCCACGATCAACAGCAGGCTAACCACCATCCGCATCACGTCGTTGAGCCGTCTTTGCGACCTAAATTGACCCGCTCGCGCATCTCCTTGCCCGGTTTGAAGTGCGGCACATGCTTGGCCGGGATTTCCACCGACTCCCCCGTCTTGGGGTTGCGACCCATCCGCTTCGGGCGGTAATGCAGCGAGAAACTGCCAAAACCGCGGATTTCAACGCGGTCGTGCTTCGCCAGCGAATCGCTGACCTGCTCCAGAACCAGCTTGACAGCAAGCTCGATGTCCTTGTGTAGAAGGTGCATCTGCTTTAACGCCAGTCGTTCAATCAGTTCCGACTTTGTCATCGAAAATTACTTTGGATAGCAACCGTAGGCTACGGACAATAAAGAAAAAAATTACGCTGTGCAACCGCACGGACGCGATCATCTGCGACTCTCATGACTTATTCGGGCCAACCAGCGCTTGGGCACCAGACGACCGCCTGCTCCCGCCTCCCCGATACCCAGCAAGGTACCCGCCTCGTCCAGAACCGCCAAGCGGCCGGACGGCGCCATGTCCGCAATCTGGACAGCTTGTCCCCGGGCAAGATTAAACGCGTGACGGGCATTCACCTTGACCTGCGACCAACCTGTCAACGCGGCAAGCAGAGGTAACAAAAGCGCATCCAGGACCGCCAGACCCTGTTCGGCTGCCTTTTCGAGTTCGTTCAGGCTGTGCATGCGCGGCCGGTAAAACGGCGTGGATTCCAACCGGCGTAGCGCGATCACGTGCGCACACTGTCCAACGGCCGACGCAATATCCTCCACCAGCGTGCGCACGTAAGTCCCCTTGGAGCACCGCACGTCCAGCTCGAAGCTGCTGCCCGGTTCAAAGTCTGTCAGCTGCAATTCGTGTATGTGCAGAGTTCGTTCGGGGCGCACCACGTCCTGGCCGACCCGGGCCAACTGGTAAAGCCGCCGGCCCTGATATTTGAGGGCGGAAAACATGGGCGGACGCTGCTGGATGGTACCCGTGAAGCGGGGCAATACGGACGACAGTTCCGCGCGTGTCAGACGGGTTGGATCGGAACGTGTCACCACCTTGCCTTCCGCATCCGCGGTATCGGTACGCTCGCCCAGTTTGGCCCGCACCCGGTAGTGCTTGTCCGATTCGAGCAGGTAACCGCACAGCTTGGTGCCCTGCCCCAGACAGATGGGCAACAAACCCGTGGCCAGTGGGTCCAGACTCCCGGTGTGTCCCGCCTTGTCCGCCCGGTACAGGCGTTTGACTTGCTGGAGCGCTGCATTGGAACTCAGCACCGGTGGCTTGTCCAGCAACAGAATGCCGCTGACGGGGCGGCCAGGATTGCCCCGGCGCAGCACAGCGCCTGTGTTCAGACGTCCGGCTCCCCGCGTTCGGCGGCGTGCTGGCGGTCTGCGCGACGGGCCTCGCGGATGAGGCGGGTCACGTGTTCGGCGGTCACGGCCGTAGTGTCGGCGCGGAAATGCAATTCCGGGATGTGACGCAGCTTCAGTCGCTGTTTGAGTCCATGGCGCAGTTTGCCGGCCGCGTGGTTCAGGGCCAGCACGGCGTCCTGCGGCTTGCCATCCAATGCCAGCAGACTGATGAGCGCCGTGGCGTGACGCATGTCCGACGTCACGTCCACCGCCAGTACCGTGACACCTCCGGACAGCCGCGGATCGCGCAATTCATCGCGAATCAGCTCGGTCAGCTCGCGCTGCAGCTGTGCATTGAGACGCAACCGGCGTGGATACTCTTTCGGCATGGGGGCTCCATTTGCGAGCACGTTTCTCGAACAGCCCGATTCACTTCCGGATCGAACGCTCCGGCCTGCTCACAACCCTCACCGCGCAGCCGCGACCGGTTCGGCCTTCACCGTACGTTTGACTTCCATCCGCTCGAAACATTCGATCTGGTCACCGGGCTTTACATCGGAGTAGTTTTTCACTCCGATTCCACACTCGGTACCGGCTTCCACCTTTGCCGCGTCGTCCTTGAAACGGCGCAGCGAATCAATCTCGCCCTCGTGGATCACCACGTTGTTGCGCAGCACCCGCACTGGAAGCCCACGACGAACCTCGCCGTCCATGACCAGACAGCCGGCAATGCTGCCGAATTTCGAGGAACGGAAGACATCGCGCACCTGGGCCAGACCCACGATTTTCTCGTGTGTCTCGGTTCCCAACAGACCGGAGATGGCGTTGGCCACGTCATCCATCAGGTTGTAAATGATGGAGTAATAGCGAACGTCCACGCCCGTCTCCTGGATGCGGTGGCGCGCCGTAACCTCGGGCCGCACATTAAAAGCCACGATAATCGCACCCGAAGCCAGCGCCAGGTCCACGTCCGATTCGGTGATGCCACCCACGCCCACCGAAACGAGATTGACTTTGACTTCGGCACTGGGAAGCTTGCGCAACGCCTCGCCGATGGCCTCGACGCTGCCCTGAACGTCGGCTTTGAGCACCAGGTTAAGCAGTTTTTCAGCCGTAACCGCCTCGCCCATTTTGGTGAAGACCTGTTCCATCCGGATCGCCTGTTGTTGCGCCAGCTTCGTTTCGCGCAGCCGCGTCTGGCGCAATTCGGCCAGTTCACGCGCCTTGCGCTCGTCGGCCACCGCCACCACGTCGTCGCCGGCTTCTGGCACTCCGGACAGGCCCAGCACCTCCACGGGAATGGAAGGCCCCGCCGATTTGACCGGCCGGCGGTTTTCGTCGAACAAGGCACGCACACGGCCAAAATAGGAGCCGGTCAACAGAATGTCGCCCTGATTGAGCGTGCCGGAACGCACCAGCACGGTGGCCACGGGACCCCGGCCTTTTTCGAGACTGGACTCAATGACGGTGCCGCGGGCCGGAGCCTGCTGCGAAGCCTTCAGCTCCAGCACTTCGGCCTGAACGAGAATGGCGTCCAGCAGGGTATCCACGCCCTGACCGGTGTGTGCCGACACCCCGACAAATTGCGTGTCTCCGCCCCAGTCTTCGGGAATGACGTCTTCCTTGGACATTTCGGTCTTGACCCGTTCCAGATCCGACTGCGCCTTGTCCATCTTCGTCACCGCCACGATGACCGGAACCTTGGCCGCCTTCGCGTGTTGAATCGCCTCACGGGTCTGTGGCATCACGCCGTCGTCGCCCGCCACCACCAGAATCACGATATCGGTCACCCGGGCACCCCGCGCCCGCATGCGCGTAAATGCCGCATGGCCCGGCGTGTCGAGGAACGTGATCGTACCCTTGGTGTGTTTTACGTGATACGCGCCGATGTGTTGCGTAATGCCGCCCGCTTCGCCTGCGGCCACACGCGTCTTGCGGATGTGGTCCAGCAGCGAGGTTTTACCGTGATCCACATGCCCCATGATGGTCACCACCGGCGCGCGCGGCTGAGCGTCGGTATCGGGTCCGGCACCCAGTGCCGCCAGCAACAGGCTGTCTTCAGCGTCGCTGGCCTTGACCGTGGTAGCCGTGTGCCCCATTTCCTGTACTGCCAGAATGGCGGTGTCCTGATCCAGAGACTGGTTGATGGTGGCCATCACCCCCATGTTCATCAGGGTTTTGATCACTTCGGTCGCCTTGACCGCCATGCGGTTGGCCAGTTCCGCCACCGTGATGAATTCCGGGACGGCCACATCCCGCACCACCGGCGCCGTGGGCATCTCGAAGGCATGCTGAGTATCCACCTGCACCGGCTGTGCAGACTTGCGGCGTTTGTCACGACGCCCCGTTTTTCCCGGAGCCAGGTGTACGGGCGCCCGCGGGACGCCCTCCCGGTCGCCTCGGCGTGCAGCCGGTGGCGGTGGCACCCGCCGGCCCTCGGCCGCGCGCCGCAGGTTGTCCTCGGCGCGCCGGCGCGCCGCCTCGCTGTCGGTCAGGGCGGCCGGATCGGCGCTGCGCCGCTCCTCGTCCGCACGTCGGCGCGCTTCTTCTTCCTCGCGCAGCTTGCGTCCAGCCTCTTCCTGCTGGCGGCGTGCCTCGGCTTCCGCCGCCGCGCGCGCCGCCAGTTCCCGCTCGGTCTGCTCCCGGACCGCGGCCTGCTGGTCGGCAGCCGACTCCGGCCCTTCAGAACCACGTTTGACGTAGGTACGCCGCTTGCGCACTTCGATACTGACAGTCTTGACCGGAGCACCGCGACCGCCGCCGACCCTGAGCTCCGTGGTTTCCTTGCGCTTGAGCGTGATGCGTCGCGGCTCACCGCCTGTCGCCAGGGGAACGGGAGCCCCGCGCTTCTCGGCCAGATGGGCCAGCAGCGCGCGCTTGTCTGCCTCACTGATCGCCGATTGGGCGTCTTTGACCGCCACACCCGCTTTCTGGAACTGGGCGAGCAGCACCTCTACGGGAATCTGCACCTCCGCCGCAAAATCATGCACAGTCGTGGTCATGATAGCGCCTAGGCCTGTTCGAACCAGTGAGCGCGCGCGGCCTTGATCAGCGCCGCCGCGCGGACTTCATCCATGGCCACTTTCTCGATCAGCTCGTCGGTGGCCAGATCGGCCAGATCGTCACGGGTCTTCACGCCCTGTTCTGCCAGTTTTTTCGCAAGCGCGTCGTCCATGCCGGGGACCGTCAGCAAATCGTTGACGGCCTTGCTATCGTCGGCATGCTCAACTTTGGCGATGGCCTTCGTCAGCAGCACATCGCGGGCGCGGCCGCGCAACTCTTCCACGATGGCTTCGTCGAACCCCTCGATCTGCGCCAGGTCCTGCACCGGTACATAGGCGACCTCTTCCAGGGTCGTAAACCCTTCCTGCACCAGGACCGTCGCCACTTCTTCGTCCACGCCCAGCTGTTCCATGAAGAGTTTCTGCGCCGATTCACTTTCCTGCTGCTGTTTGGACGATGCATCGGCTGCCGTCATGACATTCAATACCCAACCGGTCAGTTCGGACGCCAGCCGTACGTTCTGGCCGCCGCGACCGATGGCCTGCGCGAGCTTGTCTTCGGCCACGGCGATGGACATCGCGTGGGCCTCCTCGTCCACGACGATGGACTCCACTTCGGCGGGCGCCATGGCATTGATCACGAACTGCGCGGGATTGTCGTCCCAGAGCACGATGTCCACCCGTTCGCCGGCCAGTTCATTGGACACGCTCTGGACCCGTGATCCGCGCATACCCACACAGGCACCCACGGGATCAATGCGTTTGTCCT
>JAKEEJ010000168.1 GCA_022616655.1 Nevskiales bacterium
TAGCGCCATGAAATGCATCCAGATCACGGAGCCAGGCGGCGTTGAAAAGATGGCCCTCGCCGAGGTTCCGACACCGAAGCCCGGTCCGGGACAGGCCTTGGTGCGCCTCAAGGCCAGCGGCGTGAATTTCATTGACGTGTACCTGCGCACGGGCCTTTACAAGGCCGACCTGCCGCTCATCCTGGGCAATGAAGGCGCCGGCGTCGTCGAAGCCGTCGGACCGGATGTCAGCGAAGTCGCCGAGGGCGACCGGGTCGCCTACGCCATGGTGCGCGGATCCTATGCCGAGTACGCGGTGGTCCCGACTGAGCGACTGGTCAAACTGCCGGACGGTATCGGCTTTGACCAGGCCGCCGCCGCCCTGCTGCAGGGCATGACGGCGCATTACCTCACGCACTCCACCTGCGCACTGAACAAAAACGACACCTGCCTGATCCACGCGGCGGCGGGGGGCGTTGGAGGTCTCCTTGTCCAGATGGCGAAAAGGCGCGGCGCGCGCGTCATCGGCACCGTGTCCACGGAAGAAAAAGCGCGCACGGCCCGTGCCCACGGCGCCGATGAGATCATCCTGTACACCCAGGAGCCGTTCGATGAAACGGTGAAGCGCCTCACAGACGGGCGTGGCGTGGACGTGGTGTACGACTCGGTGGGTCGCGGCACGTTTGAAAGGAGCCTGAACTGCCTGCGTCCGCGTGGAATGCTCGTGTCGTTCGGCCAGTCGAGCGGTCCGATTGCGCCCTTCGACCTCGGGGTGCTGAGCCTCAAAGGCTCCCTGTTCCTGACGCGCACCGGCCTCGCACACTACGTACTGACGCGCGAAGAACTGCTGTGGCGCGCGGGCGACGTGCTCGGCGGGATCGCCCGCGGCTCGCTTAAACTGCACATCGGCGGCACGTACCCGCTCGCGGAAGCCGCCGCCGCCCACCGCGACCTCGAAAGCCGCCGCACCATGGGCAAGCTGGTGCTGGACATCAACCACTGCTGATTCCGGCTTCTATACCCGCCCCAGAAACAGTTTCACAATCCCCTCACGAGTGGTGTTACTGTCCCGCAATCGTCATCGGCTCCAGCAGCACCGAACCGGTGCGGATATTGCCGCGGGTGTCCACGTCGCGGCCGAGGGCTTGGATGCCGCGGAACATGTCCGCCAGGTTTCCGGAGACGGTGATTTCGTCCACCGGATGAACGATGACGCCATTTTCCACCCAGAATCCGGCCGCGCCGCGCGAGTAATCGCCCGTGACCAGATTGACGCCCTGCCCCATCAGTTCGGTCACGACCAGTCCCGTGCCCATGTCGCGACGCAGTTCATCGAAGTCCTGTGAGCCCGGTTCGACGACCAGATTGAACACGCCGCCGGCGTTGCCGGTGGTTTCCAGTTTCAGCTTGCGCGCGGCATAGCTGCCCAGCACGTAGCCCTGCAGCACGCCCCGGTCCACGAGCACGCGCTCGCGCGTGGCCACGCCCTCCTGATCGAAGGCCGCGCTGCCCGCCGCACGCGGAATGAAAGGCTGCTGGGTGATCCGCACCGAGGGTGCAAAAATCTGTTCGCCGGTCTTGTCCAGCAGAAAACTGGCCTTGCGGTACAGGGAGCCGCCCGAGATGGCCGCGACAAAGTGGCCGAACAGGCTGCGCGCCACGTCGGACGTGAACAACACCGGCGCGCGCCGGGTACCGAGCGACCGACCCCCCAGGCGGGCCAGCGCCCGCGCGCCGGCCTTGCGGCCGACGGCCGCCGCCGGTTCCAGATCGCCCGGATGGCGCGCCGCGGTCCACCAGTCGTCGCGCCGCATGTGCTGGCCTTCGCCGGCGATGGCGGAACAGCTCAGCGAATGATTGGAGCCGCGCCGCTCGCCCAGAAAACCGTGGGTGTTGGCGTAGAGCTCGAGGCCGCGCGCGCTGTGCAGACTGGCGCCTTCGGATTGAGTAATGCGCGCGTCCACCGCCAGCGCCGCGGCCTCGCACTCGCGTGCGTGCTCAATGGCGTCCTCGGGGGTGAGGGCCCACGGGTGATCCAGGTCCAGGTCGGGAACGTGGGTGGCCATGCGCTGCGCCTCGGCCAGTCCGCCGCAGGGATCTTCGCCGCTGGCTTTGGCAATCGCACAGGCGGCTTCCACCGCCTGCGCCAGCCCGCGTTCGGACAGGTCGGCCGTGCTGGCCGAACCGCTGCGCGCGCCGAAGTAAACACTGAGCGAAAGCCCGCGATCGTGATGAAATTCCAGCGACTCCACTTCGTGGTTGCGCACCGTGACCGACAGCCCGCGGCTTTCGGCAACACTGGCTTCCGCTGCGCCGGCGCCGGCCTGCCGGGCGCGCTCCAGCGCTCCGGTCAGCCGGGGCTCCAGCACGGCGCGCGCGGGCAGTTCAAACCGCTGCGGGGTGCTGCTCATGCGTCCAGCGCCCGCAACAATTTTCCGTGCACGCCGCCGAAGTCGCCGTTGCTCATGACCAGGATGCGGTCGGTGGCGCGCGCTTCGGCACAGACGGCACGGACCAGGGCGTCCAGCTCCTCGTGCACCTGCGCGCGTGAGCCCAGTTCCGCGAGTTCGGTCCGCAGGTCCCAGCGCAGGTCCGGCCGCGCATAGATGAATGCGTGGTCGGCTTCGCGCAGGCTGGCGGCCAGTTTGCCCGTGTGTGCGCCCAGCCGCATGGTGTTGGAACGCGGCTCCAGCACGGCCAGGATGCGGCCGGAGCCGGCGCTTCGGAGGGCGGCGAGGGTCGCCTTGATGGCGGTCGGGTGGTGTGCGAAATCGTCGAACACCTGTATCCCGTGCGCTTCGCCGAGCCGTTCCAGCCGGCGTTTGACGTTTTTGAACGTCGCCAATCCCTCCAATGCCGTCGCAACGGGCACGCCGACATGTGCGGCGGCGGCGATGGCCGCGAGCGCGTTGGAACGGTTGTGAACGCCGGGCAGGGGCGTGCGACTGCGACCCAACACTTTGTTCTGAAAGACCACCTCAATTTCAGGCATGCCCCTCACCCCTTCGACAAGCTCAGGGCAGGCCTTAATCCTCTCCCCCGATTCCGGGGGAGAGGAGATTATTTCGTGCGCCTGCCA
>JAKEEJ010000169.1 GCA_022616655.1 Nevskiales bacterium
GCAGGACCCCCTTGACCAGAAGGCTGGCGTGGAGAATCAGGGGAATAAGGGAAATCTGTGCATTCATCAGGCCACTCCGCTGAAAAACTTGTCGGGAAAAGGGCGCGGCCGGGAGGTTTTCAGGTTGACGCACCCGATCCGGACCCGTGCGTGCACGAGTTTCACTCCCGGATTGTCTGCGCGACGTACCGTCTGGACAATCATCAGACTGGCACGTCGGTGCTGCTCCACAAAAATGGACACCAGCAATTCATCGTCGAGGCGTGCGGAATGCAGAAAATCAATCTCCATCCGGGCCACGACAAACGCCATGTGCAGCTTGCTGCGCAGATCTTCCTGCGAATGCCCGAGCATGCGCAGCCATTCGGTCCTGGCCCGCTCCAGAAAGCGCAGGTAGGCGGCATGGTAGACCACGCCGGAGGTGTCGGTGTCTTCGTAGTACACCCGTTCCGGCCAGATGAATTCCGGGAGAAGCATCGCACGCTCCTGTCAGTTTGCTTCCGGGTTTTCAAAAAGATCTGGCGCCGCGGGCCGCGCCGGCGGCCTGAGGCCGAAATGTTCATAGGCTTTGCGCCCGGCCATGCGTCCGCGCGGCGTCCGCTCAAGCAAGCCCTGCTGGATCAGGTACGGCTCAATGACGTCTTCCAGTGTTTCGCGCGCCTCCCCCAGGCTGGCGGCCAGGCTCTCGATGCCGGTGGGTCCGCCATCAAACCGCTCGATCAGCGTCGTCAGCAGTTTGCGGTCTATGACATCCAGTCCGCTCGCATCCACTTCCAGCTTGTTCATGGCTTCAGCGGCCAGCGCCAGGTTGATCGTACCGTTGCCACGGTCTTCGGCGTAATCCCGCACGCGGCGCAACAGCCGGTTGGCAATGCGCGGGGTGCCGCGCGAGCGCCGGGCGATTTCCAGCGCGCCGGACGCATCCACTGGCGTCTGCAGGATATCGGCCGAGCGGCGCACGATGGTGCAAAGTTCATCCACGTTGTAAAAATCCAGACGCTCGACAATGCCGAAGCGACCGTGCAAAGGCAGGGTCAAGGCTCCCGCACGGGTGGTCGCACCCACCAGCGTGAAGGGCGGCAGGTCCAGACGGATGGAACGTGCCGCAGGGCCCTCGCCAATCATGATGTCGAGCTGAAAATCCTCCATCGCCGGATACAGCGCTTCCTCAACCACCGGGCTCAGGCGATGAATTTCATCCACAAACAGCACGTCGCGCGGGTCCAGGTTGGTCAGCAGCGCCGCCAGGTCGCCCGGCCGTTCCAGAACCGGACCTGAAGTCTGGCGCAGGTTCACCCCCATCTCTTCGGCCAGGATATGGGCCAGCGTGGTTTTGCCCAGGCCCGGTGATCCAAAAATCAACACATGATCCAGGGCTTCGGCGCGTTTGCGTGCGGCGTTGAGATAAATTCCCAGGCGCTCGCGCACAGCAGACTGGCCTACATAATCGGCAAGCCGCCGGGGACGAATTTTCCGTTCAACCCTTACTTCGGCTTCTTCGGGCGTTGCATTGGCGGTAAGGAGGCGTTCCGGGGTCATCGCAAGGCTCGCTTCAGAGCTTCGCGAATGACTTCTTCAGCCGAGCGATCTGGCTGGAACGCCGCGTCCGACAGGCGGCGCGCTTCGGCCGGCTTGTAGCCCAGATTGACCAGCGCACTGATCGCCTGAGACAGCACCCCCTCCCCGTTATCCGGGGCTTTGACGGCGCTGGCGTAGGCACTGGCCTTGTCGCGCAGCTCCAATACCAGCCGTTCGGCTGTTTTCTTGCCGATTCCCGGCAGACGGGTCAGTTTGAGCGTGTCTTCCAGCCGTACCGTTTCCCAGAAATCTTCCGTCGAAATGCCGGAGAGAATGGTGAGCGCGCTTTTGGGCCCCACGCCCGATACCTTGATCAACTGTCGAAACAGGGCTTTTTCAGCGGGAGTGGCGAAACCGAATAGAGTATGCGTGTCTTCGCGCACTGCAAAATGTGTGTACAGCATCAAAGGTTGCCCCGTTTCCGGCAACTTATAAAACGTGGACAGGGGCGCTTCCAGCTCATAGCCAACGCCATTGACACTCAGCCACAGCAGCGGCGGGTCCTTGTCCAGTAAAATTCCGTTCAACCGGCCAATCATTCATGAACTCCCATGCGGATCCGCTCGGCATGGTGTTTGAGCGTCCGGCTGTGAGCGTGACACAAGGCGCAGGCCAGTGCATCCGCTGCATCGGAGGTCGGAACCGCGGGCAGGTTCAAAAGAATTTTTACCATTTTCTGAATCTGGGATTTTTCAGCACGGCCGGTACCCGCAATCGCCAGCTTGATCCTCGCCGGTGCGTATTCATGAAGCGGCAGACCGGCCTCGGCCACCGCGCAGATGGCGGCGCCGCGTGCCTGCCCCAGCGTCAGAGCGCTGGTTGCATTATTCCGTACAAATACCTGCTCGATGGCGACTTCCTGCGGTTGATGCGTCCGGATGAGGGCCGCCAACTGCCGGAACAGGAGCAGCAGGCGCTGCGGCATCGCCTCGTCCACCAGACGGATCACGCCCTGAGAAACACAGTAACTGCGCCCGGCACGAGTCTCAATGACACCGTAACCGGCGAGGCGTGAACCGGGATCAATACCCAGAATCCGGACAGCGGGAGTCGGAAGTCGGGGATCGGGAGTCGGCGCAGGCATTTAGGAAATTTTTTCCCTGGCTCCATGGGGTAGCTCAGCGTTGGTGTGGACGGTCTGCACATCGTCCAACTCTTCCAGGTCTTGCAGAAGCTTTAATACAACCTCGGCCTGATCTCCTTCCACGGCAACCGTGGTGGCCGGACGCAGCGCGATCTCCGTCCGGGTCACGGCGAGCCCACGGGTCATGAGCGCCTGCTTCACGGCCTCGAGTTTCTCGGGCCGAGTGATGACTTCCGTGTAATCGTCATGCGTTTGCACGTCTTCTGCGGCCGTTTCAAGGGCTACTTCCAGCGCCTTCTCCGCCTGTGGCGTGCCCGCTCCATGGTTCAATCCGATCACACCCAGGCGATGAAACAGGTAACCGACCGCACCGTCTGCCGCCAGCCGCCCGCCCATTCGGGTAAACGCGTGGCGGACTTCGCCGACCGTACGGGTCCGGTTGTCGGTCATACAGTCCACCAGAATGGCCACGCCGCCCGGACCATACCCTTCGTAGGTCACCTCTTCCAGGCGTTCACTTTCCAGAGCACCGCTGCCGCGCTTGATGGCCCGCTCGACGGTGTCCCGGGTCATGTTGGCGGACAGCGCCTTGTCCACGGCCGCACGCAAACGTGGATTGCCGGCCGAATCGCCGCCGGCACGTGCCGCCACCGTGATCTCACGGATCAACTTGGTGAAAAGCCGGCCGCGGCGTGCGTCTTCGGCCGTCTTCCGGTTTTCGATGCTCGGCCCGCGCCCCACCCGCTCTTCTCCCTCAAAAATTGAGTTTCAATCCAAGGTGCCAGCCATTTTCCACGGTGGTATTGCAGATGTTCTCGACGTCGAGCTTCAACTGCCGGTAAGCAAGATAAACCGAGGCCTCGCGAATGACCTGGTAATCCACACCGACGGCGTATTCCAGGTAGCCTTCCAGATCGCCAAACGAAGAGGCTTTGGGTGCACCGTAGCCATAGGCAACGATGCCGATACGGTTGAAATCCGGCAGCCGCACGTCAAACATACCGCCCAGCGCCAGCACGCTGCCAGACACCTGTTCGACGTCTACCACGGCCAACCGGCCGCCAAGACCGGCGATGAGTTTTGCCTTGCTGGCACCGGCGTCTCCGGTGATGAGTGCGCCCAGGTGTCCCTGCAGCAGATCCTGGTCGTCCTCATCACCCACCAGCCCGCCCAGCTCATACCGCCCGCCGGTCATTCCGGAGAACACGGATGACAGGCTGTCGGACCATACGGCGCGCAGCACGTCGTCATTCAAATTGACGTCCAGTGAACCGGCCCGGACCGTCGTAACCGCGAGGCCGAGGCACATCAACAGCAGGGTACGTTTCATGGGTTACATCCTCTTGGGTTTGTTTATCGAATGGATCGCCCGACCGTCCACCAGCAATACCGCGTCGTGGAAAGTCTCCGATAGAGTGGGATGAGCATGCATGGTCAGGGCCAGATCCTCCGTGGTTGCCGCGTATTCCAGGGCCAGCACCGATTCGGCAATGAGTTCTGAGACATAGGGGCCCACCATGTGCACACCCAGAACACGGTCCGTTTTGACGTCCGAGATGACCTTGATCAGCCCGCTGGCCTGCTCCAGGGCCTTGGCGCGCCCGCTCGATACGAATGAGCTCACGCCGGTTTTGACCGTGAAGCCCGAGGCCCGGGCCTGTTCCTCTGATGGCCCGACCCAGGCCACCTCGGGCGCCGTATAGATGACCGACGGAACGGCGTTGTAGTTCACTTCAGCGTGGTGTCCGGCCAGTTGCTCGGCCAGGGTTACACCTTCTTCAATCCCCTTGTGCGCCAGCATCGGCCCGCCAATGACATCGCCAATGGCAAAAATCCCGGGAGCGGTGGTCCGGTAATGCTTGTCCACCCTGACAAAGCCGCGCTCATCCAGCGCCACGCCTGTGGCCTCCACACCGAGACCCTCGGTATGGGGCTTCCGTCCCACGGCGACGATCAGCCTGTCGAACTCTTCCCTGTGCGTTTTTCCATCTTGTTCAAACTCAACAGTTACGCTTTTTTTGTCGGCTTTGGCCTGCAGCACTTTGGCGCCAAGGCGAATGTCGAGACCCTGTTTCATCAGTTGGCGTTGAGCTTCCTTGGCAATCTGCACATCCACCGCCGGCAGAAAGTCCGGCAGGGCTTCGAGCAGCATGGTTTTGGCCCCCAGGCGTGACCAGACGCTGCCCAGTTCCACACCAATCACGCCCGCGCCGATCACACCCAGGCGTTTGGGCACTTCGGAAAATTCCAGCGCACCCCAGGAATCCACGATGCGGTCGCCGTCAAACGGTGCCGCCTTCAGATTGACCGGTACCGAACCGGTTGCAATCACGATATGTTTTCCGGTGAGCGTCTTCTTCTCACCCGCGTGGGACTTGA
>JAKEEJ010000028.1 GCA_022616655.1 Nevskiales bacterium
ACCTTCCGGGCGCAGGCAACGACCTTGGACGTGGACGCGTTCAGCCGGCCGTCCGCGTGTTCCGCAATAACCAGGACTTTATTCATCAGACCAGCCCCTTTTCTTTCAGGGCCACCACCAGCTCATCCACCGTCTTCACCATCATGCCCTTGCTGCGCACGGGCGGCGGGCTGGTTTTGACCGTTCTGATCAACGGAGCCGGTTGCACACCGAGATCCGCAAGTGTCACGCTCTCGAGGGGTTTCTTTTTGGCCTTCATGATGTCCGGCAGCTTGAGGTAACGCGGCTCGTTGAGGCGCAGATCGGTGGTGATCACCGCGGGCAGATCTACTTCAAAAGTCTCCAGACCGGCATCCACTTCGCGCGTGACCCGGGCCCGGCTGCCGTCCAGTTCCACTTTTGAGGCGAAGGTGGCCTGCGGCCGGTCCAGCAGCGCCGCCACCATCTGGCCGGTCTGGTTGGCATCGTCGTCAATGGCCTGCTTGCCGAGCAGAAACAACTGTGCATTTTCCTTCTTGAACACGGCCGCCAGGGCGCGCGCCACCGTGAGCGCTTGCACTTCGCCCTCTTCCCGGATGTGGATGGCGCGGTCGGCGCCAAAGGCCAGTGCCGTACGCAGCGTCTCTTCGCACTTTGCATCCCCGAGGGTCACGGCCACGATCTCCGTGACCGTGCCTTTCTCTTTGAGACGCACGGCCTCTTCCATGGCAATTTCATCGAAGGGATTCATGGAGTGTTTCACGCCCTCGGTGACCACGCCGGAACCGTCCGGTTTGACCTGAATGCGAACGTTGAAATCCACGACACGTTTGACACTGACCAGTATCTTCATCGTTCTCTCTTCGATAGAGCCTTCGTGATTCTGTTTAAGGCGCTGGATCCCGGCTTTCGCCGGGATGACGCCTGACGGTGTCACATATTGGCGTAATGGGGACCGCCGCCGCCCTCGGGCGCCACCCAGGTGATGTTCTGCGCCGGATCCTTGATGTCGCAGGTCTTGCAATGCACGCAGTTCTGCGCATTGATCTGGAAGCGCGGTATGCCACCCTCGCGCACCACTTCATACACCCCGGCCGGACAGTAGCGCTGGGCCGGTTCGTCATACAGGGGCAAGTTCCGGGCCATCGGGATGGCGGGATCGGCCAGCTTCAGATGCACCGGTTGATCTTCCTCGTGATGGGTACTGGACAGGAACACGGAAGACATTTTGTCAAAGCTGAGTGTGCCGTCCGGTTTTGGATATTCCAGCTTTGGCATCTCGGCGGCCGGTTTGAGTGTCAGGTGATCGGGCTGGAGGTCGTGAAAGGTCCAGGGGAACTTCCCGCCAAACCAGTTCTGTTCGATGAAGTTGATGGCGCCACCGATCAGTACGCCGAACCGGTGCAGCGCCGCGCCGAAATTGCGGCTGCGGTACAGTTCGTCGTAGAGCCAGCTCAATCGGAACGCCGCCAGATAGCTGCCGGGCTCGTCACCACCGGCACCGCCGGCGAACAAACTTGAAGCCACCGCCTCGGCTGCCAGCATGCCGGATTTCATCGCCGTGTGGCTGCCCTTGATCTTGGCGAAATTCAGCGTGCCGGCGGCGCAACCGATCAGCATCCCGCCCGGAAATGTCATTTGCGGCAGCGAGTTCAGCCCCCCCTTGGTGATGGCGCGCGCACCGTAAGCCAGCCGCCGGCCTCCCTTCAGGTACTGCGCGATCACCGGGTGATGTTTGAAGCGCTGAAATTCATCAAACGGCGACAGGTAGGGATTGCGGTAGGACAGATCCACAATGAGCCCGACGGCAACCTTGTGATCCTCCAGGTGGTACAGGAACGAGCCGCCAGGATTTGCGTTATCCAGCGGCCAGCCGGCGCCGTGCATCACCAGCCCGGGATGGAAATTGGCCGCCGGAATCTCCCATAACTCTTTCAGGCCGATGGCGTAGTGCTGCGGATCCACGTCTTCGGCGAGCCGGTAATGCTCCATCAGCCGTTTGCCGATATGCCCACGGGAACCCTCCGCCAACAGGGTGTACTTGCCGCGCAGCTCCAGGCCGGGCGTGTAGCCGTCCCTGGGCTTGCCGTTGCGGTCCACGCCCTTGTCACCCATCACGACACCGCGAACGATGCCGTCCTCAATGATGGCCTCCTGCGCGGCGAAGCCCGGATAGATCTCCACGCCCAGCGCTTCCGCCTGCGAACCGAGCCAGCGACACAGATGGCCCAGTGAAATGATGTAATTGCCTCCGTTGTGCATCGTCTTGGGAACGAGGACACCGGGCATGCGCAACGCACGCCGTGAGTTCAGAAAGAAATACACGTCGTCGCGCGCCACCGGCGTCTTCAGCGGCGCGCCCTTTTCTTTCCAGTCGGGAATCAGCTCGTTCAAGGCGCGCGGTTCGAAAACCGCCCCCGACAGGATGTGCGCACCTACTTCCGAACCCTTTTCGACGAGACAGACACTCAGGTCCTTGCCGGCCTGCGCCGCGAGCTGCTTCAGGCGGATGGCCGCCGACAACCCGGCAGGGCCGCCGCCGACGATGACCACGTCGTATTGCATGACGTCACGTTCAACAGACATGCGTCACCGATGGACGGTCCGAGACCGGCGGGAGGGATCGCGGCCGGTCAAAATTGGGAACGGGGTTCTCATGGGGGCGGTATTGTAACGTCCACAACGCAATGATCAGAGGGACCCGCCCGTCAGGGCCCGTTTCACAAACCGACCCAGCGCATTCAACCGGCCGGCCTGCATGGCGGCGAAAATTTCCCGATTGTGGCGCTGCGTGACCTCGGCGTAGGACAACCGGTCGAGTTCGGGCGAGTATTCAAGGTTGGCGAAAAAGAGCCCACTCCAGAAGAACGACACCATGCCGATGCCTTCCTCGCCGGCCATGCCGAGCATCATGCGAATGAACTTTTCGTCGAGCGGCTGCCAGAAGGAGGCCACGTCCCGGCGGAACACGTCGGCCGTCGCCGCAACGCCGTCACCGCCACCGGGCTTCAGAACCTTGTAGAGCCACGCTTCGTCCACGATGGCCTGCTTGTGGTGAGCACGGGCGATGCGTGCCATCTCGCGTGCGTTCCCGAGCATCGGCCCCGTGATGGGATACACGTGGATGCAGATCGCATCCACGGTGGTTTTTTCCGCCAACTGCCGCGCAAACTCCAGCGAGCTCCAGGAACCGCTTCCGGCGCCGATCACGGTGGCGCCGCGATCCAGGCCCTGCAGGACGAACCCGATCACTCCGGCGAAGACCACGGGATCGTTGAGGGATTTGAGACCGGTCAGCCGCGCGTGCGTGTCTGGTTCGGTGAGCAGGGCCAGGTAATCGGGCTTCAGCTCGCGCGCGACCAGATGCGCCATGTCGCGATATTCGCGTTTGAACCGCTCCAGGTCCAGGCCGCGGTGCAGGCCCTTGAAACTGCTGAACGGCGTGTCCGAGAACATCACCGTCATGTGCGGCATCACTTTGATGCCGCGCTGCCGGGCCTCGATCACCACCTGCTTATAGAACGCAAGATACTCCGCCTGCCGCGGGAAATCGGGGCGCAGCAACGGATAGTGCAGCGCAAACTTGACGCAGCCGATGCCGATTTCCCTGAAGCGGTCCAGCGAAAGCCGCACGACGTCCAGGTTTTCCGGGGTGAGCAGGGCCGGGCCGCGGTTGGCGTTGGCCGCCAGCAGATCCACCGAAACCCGCGGCCGGGCGGCGACCGGGCGGGCTTGCGCCTGACGGGCAAGCTCGGCATCCAGAATACCCTCCAGTTTCTGATACAGCTGCGCGTATTGGGCAGGCACCGCAAACGGAGCCGTCTCCACTGCCGCCTCCACGCTCCCCAACACGACGGCCAACACCAACCCGATCAATCCGCGTGGCATTCCACTCATGAGTTCTCCCTCTATACAAAACGGCCAAGAACCGTCAACAGCAGCGCCGCACAGACGCCGGCCGCCAAGTCATCCAGCAT
>JAKEEJ010000029.1 GCA_022616655.1 Nevskiales bacterium
CTGTCTTGAACTCCCTGGAATATCTCTGGTACTTGCTCACTCGACACCTCCTGGGGCATTGTCCCCGTATTGAGGTGTCCGTTAAACCCGGGTCAATTCACCTTCGTTTTTTCACGAAGTGAGATCACAGCCCGCATAAATTTGTTCATACTCGCCGGCCAGTTGTTCCGGGGAGCGCCGGTACATAGGGAAGGACTCGGTGCGCTGAAGCAATTCTCCGCAGGCTTTGGCCCAGGCTACCGGACGTTCCTCCAGCGTCATCACGGTCCCTCCCTGTTGTCGTACGACTCCGGCGGCGCCGCACGCGGAGGAAGCTGCCACCGGCACGCCGGCGGACAGGGCTTCGGTGAGCACCATGCCGAACGCTTCCGAGGAGGCCGGGTGCAGCAGCAGGTCCAGTTCCGCATACAGAGAGGCCGCGTCCTGCCAGCCCAGCAGCCGATAACGGAAGGGAACGTTGCGGAACAGGTGCCGGATTTCGGCGGGATCGGGGCCGCTGACCACGAATTCCAGTTGCGGGCGTGCGGCGCTCAGGGCTCGCACAATTTTGACGGCCAGGGGCAGGCCTTTGCGTTTCCATTCACGGCCGATGAAGCCAATCCGTCCACCGCTCTCCGGAACGCGCTGTGCCGGCCGCGGCGGTACGAGGCGGGTGGCCGGCAGGACAGGTGGTTTGAGCCGGGCCGCGATTTCGGGATAGCGTCGCTCGAGTGCGGCCGCCACCACGGGTGACACCGGCACAATGGCGCGCACCGAGGGCGCCGTCAGTTCGCGCCGCTCCAGATGCAGTTGCGCCGACACCCGGGGCGACAGCGCCGAAAGTCCCGGCCGCGTTTTCGGGTGCAGAAAGGGCATGGTGTGAAAGGTGGTGACGTGGTGCACGCGCAGGCGCTCGTGGCTGTGGACGATGCGCCGCGGCGCGGGGTGGACCCGGAGCCAGGCTTCCACCGTCGCGGCAAAGCGGATCTGCGACCACCAGTTCGACCGTGCATCGCCGGCGTCCAGGGTTACAACGCGGATGGAGCGGTCCTCGGGTTCGTGATGCTGCGCCGCGCACAGCACGGTGAGGGCATGACCTCTGCGTGCCAGGGCGTGTGTCAGCTCCCAGACGTAGTTCTCCATGCCGCCCACACGGCCGAAGTTCCGCACCACCTGAATCAGTTCCATAGAAGTCATCCGAAGCGGCGGCGTCGCAACGCCGGGTAACGGTCAGCGCTTACCCGTCCGTTTTTGCCACTGTTCTGGATGGCGGGCGTGGTGTATGACCGCAAGGATGTCGACGCGATCGGAGTGCTCGATAAAGAAGATGCCATACGGGAAACGCGACACGATGGCGTGGCGAATAAGTCCACGCACGCGGCGGAACTGCCTGGGTGCCGTTCTGAACTTGCTCAAGTTTGAGTTCCACGGCTGCCATGAACTCGGCGCCAAGGCCAGGACGCTGTTCCTGATGCCATCGATAGGCTTCGCGAAGGTCGGTCAGAGCCTCAGGGCGGAAAATGACCGCAAGGCTCACGCGTTGCCAAGAATACGGCGTTTGACTTCGATCCAGGGGATGCCGTCCGACGGATTCGCCTGATACGCGGCAAAGCGCCGGTCCAGTTCTTCGGCCTGCCAGGGGGCGAGTTCGATCCGATCGGGTTGTTCCGCGACACTGTCCCAGATGGCTTCGACGAGCCGAATGCGCTCCTGAACCGGGAGTTTCAGGACCTCGGAAAGATTGATGGCGCTCATCACTGGACAATACACCAGCCGTGCCATGACCGCCATCGCAAACAGTGGACGGGCAGACGGGGATGCGGCCACGGTTCCGCCATACAATGCGCTGCCATGAATGTGTCCGTCTCCGCCGCGGGAGCGCCGCGCCCGACCGTCTCGGCGGTGCTCATCACGCGCAACGCCGCCGCGCATCTGCGGGAATGCCTGTCGTCCGTGTCCTGGATGGATGAGATTGTGGTACTGGACGGCGGCAGCACGGACGAAACCGCCGTTCTCTGCCGCGAGTTCGGCGCACGGTTTGAACAGGCGCGCGACTGGCAGGGCTTCGGCATCCAGAAAAACCGCGCGCTGGAACGGGCGCGGAGTGAATGGATTTTTTCGATTGACGCCGACGAGGTCTGCACTCCGGAACTGCGCCGTGCGCTGGAGCACGCGCTCCGCACGGCCGGCACGGCCGCGGCCTACGAGATGCCGCGGTGCTCCAGTTTCTGCGGCCGTGTGGTGCGTCATGGCGGCTGGTGGCCGGATTACGTGACGCGTCTGTTCCGGCGCGGGCAGGCCCGTTTTTCCGACAGCCGCGTGCACGAGCGCCTGCAGGTGGATGGACCGGTGGCGCGGCTGAACGTGCCGCTGCGGCATTACAGCTACGACACGCTGGAGCAGGCGCTGGAAAAAATGGACCGCTACTCCACCCTGGGTGCGCGGCAGGCGTTTGAAGCCGGCCGGCGCAGTACGCCGCTCGCTGCCGTGTTACACGGGTTCTGGGCCTTTGTGCGGACGTACCTGGTCCGCCTCGGATTTCTGGACGGCTGGACCGGGCTGGTGCTGGCCCGCTACAACGCGCACACCACGTATTACCGCTATCTGAAGTTGTGGTATCTCGGACGCAACGCTCAGCCGAGCCAGCGCGACACCGCCTCCTGAACCGCCTGCAGCGGTACCGTGTTGGGCCGGCGGGTGTCCACGGTTTTTGAGTCGCTGGAACAGAGATTGATCAGCTCGCCGCGCGCCAGCGATTCAAACACCGGCACCGACGGTCCGTAGAGGGTGATCGTGCGTTGGCCCAGCGCCACGGCCAGATGCGTCAGGCCGGTGTCGAGGCCCACCACACAGCGCGCGCCGGCCAGTCGTTGAGCCAGTTCATCAAGTCCAAGTTTTGGCAGTACTTCTCCGTCAAACGCGGCCGCCAGCCGCTGCGCCGTGGCGCGTTCGGCCTCAGTGCCCCAGGGCAATACCGCGCGCAGCCCGTGTCTGCGCAGGTACTGGCCCAGGACCTGCCAGCGGTCTTCGGGCCACAGTTTGCTGGACCAGGCGGCCGCGTGAATCAAAACAACATAAGGCGTTGCCGCGGGATCGGTGGTGAAGCGCTTGATGTCCAGCCCGAAATCGGCCGGTGTGCGGGGGGGTTCGTAGCCGAGCGCGCGACTGAACAGTTCGCGCAGCTGGCCGACCTCGGAGGCTTGCAGATTCACCGGGATGCGCCGGTCGTAGAACAGGCTGGCCAGACCTTCGCGTGCGCTCGCGAAGGTGCGGCCGGCGACGGGGCCGCGCGCCTGGTGGGCCAGCCAGGCGCTTTTCAACAGTCCCTGCGCATCCAGCACGCAGTCGTAGGACTCGCGCCGCAGGTTTTCACGGAAGTGCGGCCATTCACCGGAACGCAGCGTGTGAAAGATATTTTTACGCCAGCGCCGCAGCGCGCAGGGCATCACGCGCCGCACCGCCGGATGCCAGGCCGGGATGTCGCGGTAGGCTTCTTCCACCAGCCAGTCGCACACCAGCCCCGGCACGGCGCGGGCCGCGTCGGTGAGCGGGATCAGCGCGTGAATCACGTCGCCAAGCGAGGAGGTTTTGACAATCAGCAGGCGCATGGGGGCCGATGCACGAAAGCGGAGACTGGCTGATATATTAGGGCGCTTCGGGGATTGCATCTGAAATCATGATCTTGGCTGGTAGACACCGGTTCCCGCCGCTGTTGTTGCTGCTGGTCCTGGCGCCTTCGAACCCGGCTTGGGGAATATCGGCGGGTGTGCAGGAGCCGCACCCCGAGACACAGCTGCTGTCCGCCCTCGATGCCCTGCAGGCGGGGCGGCTCAACGAAGCGTGGCAGTCATTGGAGCGGTTGGTACAGCAGCAACCCAACTTTCTTCTGGCCCGGTGGTACCGCGACGAGGTGCAGGCCGCACGTCAGGGAACGGCTTCACACACGCGGCTGGACGGGCAGCACGATCCCGCCGTGCAGGAGCTGATGGAGGAGGCGCGGTTGCGGCAAGGGCAGTGGCGCACGCCGGTGCCGGCCGGCTGGGTACCGGATGCCGTTCTGCAACTGTCCGACGTTCACCGGTACGCGGCGGTGGTGGATCTGGTGCGCGCGCGCCTGTACCTGCTGGAGAATCGTGGCGGTACCCTGTCGCTGAGCCAGCATTACTATGCCGCCATCGGCAGGAACGGCGCGCGCAAACAAACCACCCGCGACCAGCGTACCCCGATCGGGGTGTACCGCATCACCGGATTCATCAGGGACGAACAACTGCCGGAGCTGTACGGCGCCGGCGCGTTTCCCGTGGATTATCCCAACGCCTGGGATCGCCACCTCAACCGGACCGGCACCGGCATCTGGGTGCACGGCGTCCCGCGCGACACCTACAGCCGTGCGCCGCGCTCGAGCGAGGGCTGCATCACGCTGGCCAACGCCGACCTGCTCGCGCTCCGGCCATTTCTGGTGCCGGGCGAAACGCCGGTGGTTTTCAGCGACACCCTGAGCTGGCAGCCCCCCGAGCAGCTGGAACCACAGCGTCAGGAATTTCTGCGACACCTCGAAGACTGGCGGGTCCGCTGGTCGGCGCGTGACACGGAGGGATACCTGGCCTACTACGCCGATGATTTCAAGACCGGCGACGGCATGAACCGTGCGGCGTTTGCCGCGTACAAACGGCGCGTGAATGCGGATAAATCGTTCATTGACGTCCAGCTCAAAGACCTGGACGTGTTCCGTTATCCGGGCGACGAACCCCTGGTGCTGGCGCGTTTTGTCCAGCAGTACCGCAGCGACCGGTTCTCGCGCACCAACGAGAAGGAGCAGTACTGGCGGCGAACGGCGGAGGGTCGCTGGCTCATCGTCAGGGAGGCGAGCCGCTGAGGGCGCGCGGCGCGCGTTGTTCCCGTAACGCCTGCTGAACCCGAGGGGCCAGTTGCTCGGCGGCCCGCCGGTGTCCGGCCGTGGCCCAGTGCAGTCCATCGCCACTGAACATCGCCGCGTAATCCTGTCCCACGAACAGTTCACCGGTCGCCACGTGATGCACCCCGGGGCCGGTCAGGCCGCGGGCGAATTCGTCCAGACCCCAGGCGTCCAGGCGTGGAGGCGAGTGAGGCCGGTACTGCGCGGTCGTGAGCAGAATCAGAGGCACGTTCTGCACACGGGCCAGCGTCACCGATTCCCGGGTCTTTTCCCGGCTGCGGTGTTGCCAGGCCTGGAGTTTGACCGGGTCCTGTTCGGCCGCGATCCACTCCACGGTCGGATCGCGCACACTGCGCAGCAGGCGCACGTCGCCGGGCAGGTATTTCATGAACGCCCGCTCGAATTTCCACTCGTACGCGCGCCGCAGCGCCCAGCTCTTGAGCAGCCACTGGCGCGGATGCCAGGATTCAAACGCCCGTTTGCGGTCCCAGTCGCGCGCGTCCTGGCCCTCGTTGAAATCGTTGACGTGCAGCACGATCAGATCCGGTTGATACGCCAGCGCCTGTTGCAGAACGAGGTGCTTGCGCGTGGCGCCGTAGCCGGTCACGGCCAGATTGAACGATTCCACGTCGAGCCCCTGTTCGCGCAGCACGTGCTCCAGCTGGCTGGGATAGGAGAGTTCCAGCCCGTCGCCGCGCGCAATGGAGTCGCCAATGCTGAACACGCGGATACGGCCCGCGGGCTTGTCCTGGGCGAAGGATTGCGGATAGAAACGCCGTCCTCCGGCACGGTGCAGTTCCACGGTTGCTCCGTTCCGTACAAATCCGGCCGTGGGCGAGTAGCCGTATTCGAAACGTCCGGTGAACCCGTCCACGAACACCAGACGACAGAGCAGCTCGAACACGGCCAGCACGCCCACCGGCACCCCGAACGCTTTGGTCACGATCGGTGGCACGGTTATCAGAACTGGAAGTAGATGAATTCGACGTCAATCACCGCCGCTGTCGCGACCAGCACGAACAGAACGGTGTAGTCCAGGCCGCGGTTCCACCAGGGACGGTGATCCAGCGCCGCCTCGTCACGCGCGGCGCGAGACACCCACTGCAAAACCAGCAGTGGCACGACGTGCATCAGAATCCAGACGAACGTTCCTTTGACCGCCGCCGCGCCGCCCAACGACCATTGGCCCAGTGCCTGGACCAGCGCGAAAAACGTGGCAGCGTCGGAACTGCGGAAAATCAGCCAGCCGAACAGGGTCAGCACAAACATGAGGGCCACGGCCGGTGCGCGTGTCGCCTCGCCGCCGGTTTCCAGCCGCGTCAAGGGCGGGCAGACGCGGTACAGCACCAGCAGGCCGGCGTGGTACGCGCCCCACAACACAAACATC
>JAKEEJ010000170.1 GCA_022616655.1 Nevskiales bacterium
CTGCTGGCACGGGGCTATTCCCTGAACACCGCGCTGCAGGACGCGCAGACCTACGCCCACGAAAGCCTGAAGCGCGCCCGGAGCATCGGCCGGGGCCGCCCAATCCCTGGACGGTTACCGTGAACGCGCCCCACGTCCCACGCGGGCTGTACGCCATCACGTCCGAACCCATCTGCCGCGACGAACGGACGCTGCTGACTGCCGTCGAAGCGGCCTGCCGCGGTGGCGCGGTCCTGATCCAGTACCGGGACAAATGGAACGAGGCCGCAACGCGCAGGCGTTATGCCCGCGCGCTGGCGGACGACTGCCGCCGGCTGCAGGTCCCGCTGATCATCAACGACGATCCGCAGCTGGCGGCGGACTGTGGCGCCCAGGGCGTGCACCTGGGCGCCGGCGATGCCCCGCTCACGCAGGCTCGTCAGCGACTCGGCGATCGGGCCGTGATTGGCGTCAGTTGCGGCAATCAAATTGAACGCGCCGTGGCGGCGCAGGTCGCCGGGGCTTCCTATGTGTCCTTCGGCCGTTTTTTTGATTCGCGCACCAAACCCGGGGCTCCGGCGGCGGACCTCGCGCTGCTGTACGAGGCGCGGCCGCATCTTCAGGTCCCGATCTGCGTCATTGGCGGCCTGACGCCGGACAATGCGGGCCCGCCGGTACAGGCCGGGGCCGATTTGATTGCGGCCGTGGGCGGCGTGTTTGCGGCCGCCGATATCGAAGCGGCCGCACGCGCCTACGCGAATTTGTTTAAATAGCGACCCGCTTCCAGTCGCCGAACGCATGTCCCGCTCCGAAGACCTGTTCAACCGCGCGCAAGACACCATACCGGGCGGCGTCAATTCTCCGGTGCGCGCGTTCCGCGCGGTTGGCGGGGTGCCGCGGTTTATCGAGCGGGCCGAGGGGGCCTATCTGTTTGATGCCGACGGCAAGTCCTACGTGGATTACGTCGGCTCCTGGGGCCCCATGATCCTGGGACATCAGCATCCCGACGTGGTCGCCGCCATTCGTAAACAGGCCGGGATCGGCGTCAGCTACGGTGCGCCCACCGAGCTGGAAGTGGAAATGGCCGAAACCCTCTGCGCGCGCCTGCCCGCGCTGGAACAGGTGCGTCTGTGCAATTCCGGAACCGAAGCCACGATGTCCGCGCTGCGCCTGGCGCGCGGCTTTACCGGACGCGACGCGATTTTAAAGTTTGAGGGCGGCTATCACGGCCACAGTGACGCGTTGCTGGTCAAGGCCGGCTCGGGAGCGCTGACCTTCGGCGTACCGACCTCGCCCGGCGTGCCGGCGGATTTCGCCCGGCACACGCTGAGCGCGATCTACAACGATCTCGACAGCGTGCAAACCCTCTTCAAAGCCTATCCCGACCGGATCGCCTGCCTCATCGTGGAACCGGTGGCGGGCAACATGAACTGCGTGCCGCCGGTGGCCGGATTTCTGCAGGGACTGCGGGAACTCTGTGACCGGCACGGCGCCCTGCTGATTTTCGACGAGGTGATGACCGGCTTCCGGGTGCATCCCGGCGGCGGCACCGCGTTGTACGGCGTGAAACCCGACCTGATTACTCTGGGAAAAATCATCGGCGGCGGTTTGCCGGTGGGCGCCTTCGGCGGACGGCGCGACGTGATGCAGCACCTCGCCCCGGTGGGCCCGGTCTACCAGGCCGGCACGCTGTCCGGAAATCCGCTCGCCATGGCCGCGGGACTGGCCACGCTGGACCGGCTCGAAGACCACCGCCTTTACGCCGCGCTCGAACGGTACACGCACCGTCTGCTGGAAGGCCTGCGCGCCGCAGCAAGGGACGCCGGCGTGCCGTTCTGCACCACCCAGGCGGGCAGCCTGTTCGGTCTGTTTTTCAGCGCCGAATCCGACATCCGTTCCTACGCCCAGGTGCGGTCCTGTGACACCGGGCGTTTCAAACGCTTCTTCCACGCCATGCTGGAGCAGGGCGTGTACCTGGCGCCGTCCGCTTTCGAAGCCGGCTTTGTGTCCGCCGCCCACGGCGAGACGGAGCTGTCCCTGACCCTGAAGGCGGCGCGCGCCGCTTTTGAATGATGAACCGGGTACGGCAGGCGGGCGTTGCGCATCCGGTATATTCCCGATCATGACGGACATCGTTCACTTCCACAGACTCAGCTACCGTTATGGCGACAGCCCGGACGTTCTGACGGACGTGAGTTTCCGGCTGGGACAAGGCGAGATGGCGTTCATCACCGGCCATTCGGGTGCCGGCAAAAGCACCCTGCTGCGGCTGGTCGCCCTGCTGTCGCGTCCGACCCGCGGGCAGGTGGTGGTCAACGGCATCAACCTGTCCACGCTGCCGCGCCGGAGAGTTCCGGAGTTCCGGCAGCAGATCGGCATCGTTTTTCAGAGTTTCAACCTGCTCAACGACCGCACCGTGCATGACAACGTCGCGCTGCCGCTGGTGATCCGCGGCTACCGCCATCAGGACATCGGCAGGCGCGTGCGCGCGGCGCTGGATTCGGTCGGGCTGCTGGGCAAGGAAAAAATGCTGCCGCTGATGCTGTCGGGCGGCGAACAACAGCGCGTGGGCATCGCGCGCGCCATCGTCACCAAACCGGCCCTGCTGATCGCCGACGAACCCACCGGCAACCTGGATCCGCAGATGGCCCGGGACGTCATGCAGGTGTTCGAACGGTTTCACCAGGCCGGCGTCAGTGTCCTGGTCGCCACCCATGCCATTGACCTGATCCGCCGGATGCCGCACCGCATCCTGCACCTGGACCACGGCCGGATCAGTCAGGATTCGCCGTCCGGGTTCCAGGACACTGCCGGATGAACGGCGCCGAACGGGACGGGGTGCGCCCACCCTGGCTGTCGCGCTGGACGGAACACCATGCGCGCGTCATGTTCACCACGCTGGGCCGGCTGTGGCGTGAACCGCTCTCCACCCTGTTCACGGCGGCGGTGATCGGCATTACGCTCGCGCTGCCCGCCGGACTGCACGTTCTGGTTCAAAACGTCCGCGCCATCAGTTACAGCTGGGAGGAGTCCCTGCAGGCTTCGCTGTTCCTGAAGGATTCGACCTCTCCGGAACAGGGTCGGGCCCTGACGCAGACCCTGCAACGCAGGCCGGGCGTGGCGCGCGCCGGCTACATCTCGCGCGAGCAATCCCTGGCCGAATTCCGTGAGCTCTCCGGTTTCGGCCAGGCTCTCGATCTGTTGCAGGACAATCCCCTGCCGGCCGTGATTGTGATCACTCCCCGGCGTGAACTGACGCGCGAACAGCTCCAGCAACTGATGAACGAATTTTCGGCCCTGCCCGAGGTGGAAATTGCCAAACTGGACCAGAAGTGGCTGGAACGGCTTTATGCCATCCTGGCCATCGTCGAGCGGGTGGTGTACGTCATTGCCGCCCTGCTGGCCCTGGCCGTCATGGTCACGGTCGGCAATACCATCCGGCTCGACATCGAAAACCGCCGCGAGGAAATCATGGTCATGAAGCTCATCGGCGCACCGAACAGCTTCATCCGACGTCCCTTTCTCTATACCGGCGTCTGGTACGGACTTCTGGGCGGCCTCATCGCCTGGCTGCTGTTGTACGGCGCTCTCCAGGCACTGACCGGCCCCGCCCTGCGACTGGCCAGCCTGTATGAAAGCACGCACTCACTGACGGGGTTGTCTCCGGCATCCAGCCTGCTCATGCCGGGCGTCGGCATCTTGCTGGGTATTCTGGGCTCGGCCTGGGCCGTCGGCCGGCACTTGGTCAAACACGAGCCTTCCTAGTCGGAACTTTGCCGCTCATTAGCACTCCAACTGCGCGATTGCTAAAATAGCCGCTCATGGGGGTTGCACTGAAATGACCAAAGCGAATGCTATTGCCCTGCGCTCAACCACGGCCCTGGTGCCGCTGGCGGGCGATCTTAATGCGTACATCGCCGCCGTCAACGAGCTGCCGTTACTCAACGCGCAGGACGAAGTACGTCTGGCCCGGCAACTGCGCGAACACGGCGACCTCGATGCCGCCCAGCAACTGGTGCTTTCCAATTTGCGCCACGTGGTACACGTCGCGCGCGGGTATCTCGGGTACGGCCTGCCCCTGGCCGATCTGATCCAGGAAGGCAACATCGGCCTGATGAAGGCGGTCAAACGCTTCGATCCGGACGTGGGCGTGCGGCTGATCTCCTTTGCGGTGCACTGGATCAAAGCCGAGATCCATGACTACATCGTGCGCAACTGGCGCCTGGTCAAGATCGCCACCACCAAAGCCCAGCGCAAGCTGTTCTTCAACCTGCGCCGGCTCAAGGGCCGCCCCGGCTGGATGAACCGGCAGGAAGTGGACGCCATCGCCAGAGACCTCCGGGTCAAACCCGAAGAGGTGCTGCAGATGGAAGCGCGCCTGGGCGGTCGGGACCTGTCCTTCAGCGCCACCCCGGCCGACGGTGCGGACGCTTACGTGCCGGAAGATTACCTGGCCGACGAACGCGACGCGTTGGCCGACCTGGAAGAACGGGAATGGACCCAGCGGCGCAAACAGGCGATGACGACGGCCCTGGCCACGCTGGACGATCGTGCCCGCGACATTCTGTACCGCCGCTGGCTGAGCGACGCGAAGAAAACCGGCCTGCAGGAACTGGCCGATGAGTATGGCGTTTCCGCCGAGCGCATCCGCCAGATTGAAGCGCAGGCCATGAAGAAACTGCGCACGGCCGTCGAGGCCGGCGCGCCCGCCTGAGCCCGGCGGCTGTCGCCGGCTGGAAACCGCTTCCGGCGCAACCGGTTCGGGTTCAATGGCCCGCCTGTGCGACCACGCTGCCTTCGGCATCCATCATCTTCTTCCGGTGCGTTTCAACATAACGCCGCAGCTCCTCTCCGGAAACCGTGCTCCAGACGAAGCCGCAGGACGAACAGGCGGTAAACGCCTGCTGCAGCTTGACCCCGTGCAGCAGGGCCCAGCGAAACCACTTGAGCCCCTCCGGTTCGAACTGAAACGCCCTGTCGCCCTGTACGCTGAGACAACGGCCGGGAAGCACGGTGTGCTTGCCGCATTTCGGACAGGAATCATTCATAGGCTTCTCTCCTGACGTCGTTGTCAGATTAACTGAGATAGGTGTAGCCGGTCAGTCCCGCCTCCAGCTCCGCAAACAGTGCGGCCCGCTCATGCTCGGGGATTTTCGAATCCGCGAGTTTGTGCCGATAGGCCTGGGCCAGCGCTTCCGGCGCGAGGTGTACGTAACGCAACAGCTCGTCGGTACGGTCGCCCTGTTCGGCGCCCTCCAGAGTCCAGCCGCCCTGGTCGTCGAGCACGACATTGACCGCGTTGGTGTCGCCAAACAGGTTGTGCATGTCACCCAGAATTTCCTGGTACGCGCCGACCATGAAAAACCCGAGCAGATAAGGTTCGCCGGGTTTGAGCGCGTGCACGGGCAGGGTCGGCTCCAGGCCGCCCCGGTCCACATAGGCGTCGATCCGTCCGTCGGAATCGCAGGTCAGGTCGCACAGGCTGGCGCGCAGTGACGGGCGTTCGTCGAGACGGTGCAGCGGCAGGATGGGAAACACCTGGTTGATGGCCCAGGCGTCCGGCACCGACTGGAACACCGAGAAATTGCAGAAGTATTTTTCCGCCAGCCTGGCCCGCAGCTCGTCGAGCGCCTCGCGGTGCGCGCGGATGGCGGCGTCCAGCCGCGGCAGCAACGCGCGGCAGACCGCGTAGTAGATTTTTTCGGCCTGCGCGCGCTGCATCAGGGACAAACCGCCGTGGGTGTATTGCGCCTGCGCCTCGCCAAACAGGCGGGCGGCATCGTGCAGACCCTCCAGCGGAGCCTGGCGCTCCAGCGTCCCCAGCAGCGTGTACAAATCCCGGAGAATCACGGAATCGTCCGCGGACGGCGGTGGTGGGTCTGCGGCCGGCATGGATTCGTGGTCAATGACCGAGGTCACCAGTACGGCGTGGTGAGCGGTCAGCGCGCGGCCGGATTCACTGATCAGGTCCGGCTCCGGCTGGCCGCGCTCGGCACAGACTTCCTGCAGGGTGCGAACGATGGTGTGCGCGTATTCGTTCAGGCTGTAGTTCATCGAGCAATAGCTGCGCGAACGCGTTCCTTCGTAGTCCACGCCCAGGCCACCGCCCACGTCCACCACGTCCACCGGCGCGCCCAGAGCGCGCAGTTCGGTGTAAAAGCGCGCCGCCTCGCGCAGGCCGCGACTCACGTCCTGCACGTTGGCGACCTGCGAGCCGAGGTGAAAATGCACCATGCGCACCGCCTCCAGCAGGCCGGCGGACCGCAGGGTCGCCAGCGCTTCCAGGACCTGCGAACCGGTCAGGCCGAACTTGGACTTCTCGCCGCCGGTGTTCTGCTGCGTACTGGAGAACACGGACGACAGGCGGACGCGCAGGCCAACTTTCGGCGTTATGCCCAGGGCCCGCGATTCGGCAACCACCCGCGGCAGCTCCGAGAGCTTTTCCACCACGATGTAGACGCGGTGGCCCAGCTTCTGGCCGATCAGCGCACGCCGGATGTAGGCGCGATCCTTGTAACCGTTGCAGACGATCACCGCGCCCGGCGAAGCCAGGCCCAGCACCGCCGCCAGTTCCGGCTTGCTGCCGGCTTCGAGCCCCACGCGCGCGCCGCCGTGACGGACGATTTCCTCGACCACGCTGCGCTGCTGATTGACCTTGATCGGATACACCGCGGTATAGCGGCCCCGGTAGCCGTGTTTCTGGATGACTGCAGCGAACGCGCCGGTCAGGGCGTCCACCCGGTCGTGCAGAATGTTGTTGAAACGCACCAGCACCGGCAGAGGCAGGCCCTCCCTGGGCAACCGCTGCGCCAGTTCAAACAGATCAATCGCCGTACCGTCGCGGCGCGGCCGGACCATGAGGTGGCCGTTGGCGGCGACGTCAAAGTAGCCCTCGCCCCAGTGCTCGATGTTGTAAAGCTCGCGCGCCTGCTCCGCGCGCCAGCCGCCGGTGTCGTTCATCGGTTTATCGTCTCATGGTCTACGCTTATACTCCCGCGCGCCTTCAAAGAGCTCCCTATGGCACTCCATCAATCGTGGTTCACCGAAGCCGTGGACCGGACCGGCACGGCGTTCTCGCTCAAGCTGGGCGAGAAACTGCACGAGGAGCAGACGCCCTACCAGAAAATCGAGATCTACAGGACCGAAACCTTTGGTCACCTGATGGTGATTGACGGCTGCACCATGGTGTCCACCCGCGACAACTTTCTCTACCACGAGATGATGGCACACCCGGCATTGAACTCGCACCCGAATCCGAAAACCGTGGCGATCATCGGCGGTGGCGACTGCGGCACGCTGCGCGAGGTGTTGAAGCACGCCACCGTCAAACGCGCCGTCCAGGTCGAGATTGACGAACGCGTGACGCGGCTGGCCGAACACTACTTCCCCGAACTGTGCAGCGCCAACCCCGATCCCCGGGCGACGCTGCATTTCGGCGACGGTATCCGCTGGATGAGGGAGGCGAAGCCCGGCAGCCTGGACCTGATCATCGTGGATTCCACCGACCCGGTCGGGCCGGCGGAGGGCCTGTTCGGCAGGAAATTCTACCTTGATTGCCTCCGGGCCCTGCACCGGAACGGCCTGCTGGTACAGCAGTCCGAATCGCCGCTCCTGCATCTCGACCTGATCCGGGACATGCATCGTGCGATGCGCGAAGCGGGCTTTGCGCAGGCCCGGCTGCTCCACTTCCCGCAGCCGATCTACCCCTCGGGCTGGTGGTCGGCCACCCTCGCCCAGAAAACGCGGGGGACACTGGCCTCGCGGCTGAATCCGGCGACGCTGGCCAGACTTAAAACGGGTTATTACAACGCGCAGACTCACCGCGCTGCATTTGCACTACCGAATTTTGTTAAAACAGCGCTCAAGAACTCCTGAACAGGCTCTAGCCGTTTGTTGAAATTCGCCCATTCATTGTCATTTCGAGCCCTTCGACTATGCTCAGGACAAGCTCCGCGAGAAATCCGGCGTTAGCCGTCCTGAGTCGCCGAAGGCGACGAAGGATCCAGACCAGATTCCTCGTCGCTGCGCTCCATCGGAATGACAGTTTTCTTGCGTTCTTCAACAAACTGCTAGGGCGAAGCCGCGGCCGGCGGCGCACAGGCCTCGGTCACTTTCTTTTCAGTCAGTGCAATCAGCTTGCGGTGCTCTTCAGGACTCATCACGCGCTCACCCCCAAGCGCGTTCACCTCTTTGAGGCCGGGGGCCCTTTTGTAGGACGCCAGCTGTTCCTTGAGGCGCTCACATTCGGCCATTTTCTCCGCCCGGGCCTGGACCTCTTCCGGCGGCTCACCGGGACCGCTGCCGGGTTTTACCTCCAGCAATTCGGCCTCCTGCTTGGGGCGGTCACCGTAATAAACCTCCCCCTCCTGCACCCACCGGTACACCTCGCTGGCCGGCGCAGCGGCACAGCCGAATCCGGCAACTAAAACGATCAGTGCTAAACGCATGACAACCTCCTCCGGATGGCGAGTGTTACCCCGGTTCTGCGCTCCGTCAACTGCCACCGTACCGTCGGGCCGACGTCAGATCGCACCCGGGCCGGTTTCACCGGTACGGATGCGTTGCACCCCGTTCAGGTCGTAGACGAAGACCTTGCCGTCACCGATCTGACCGGTTTTTGCCGCTCGGAGAATCGCCTCGACCGCCTTGTCCACCACCTCCGGCACCAGCGCCAGCTCGAGTTTGAGCTTGGGCAGCAGGTCCACGCTGTATTCCGCGCCGCGGTACAACTCGGTGTGGCCTTTCTGGCGGCCGAAGCCACGCACTTCGGTTACGGTCATGCCCTGCACCCCCACCTCGGCCAGCGCCTCGCGCACGGCATCGAGCTTGAAGGGCTTGATGATGGCCATCAGCATTTTCATGGCAATTCCCCTGGAGCCGGTTATGGACTTTGCGGCCGCTGCAAACAGGAAACGCAGTCTAATCGTCAGAGGTCACGGCTGCAAAAAAACCTGGGCCGCCCGAAGGCGGCCCAGAAACGCTACTCAGAAAATCAAGACAGCCGATGCATCGGCTCCGGAGTCTAGTTGTAGGCCTTCTCTCCATGCTCGGCCACATCCAGACCTTCCGATTCCTGCTCTTCGGTCACGCGCAGGCCGACGGTGAACTTGAGCAGCGCCAGTGTGATGGCGGCCACCGTGCCGCTCCACACAATCGCCACCAGCACGGCCTTGACCTGCACCATGATCTGCGCGGAGTCGTAGCCGAAAGCCGGCACCAGCCAGCCGTCGGTCACGTAACCCGCGCCACCCAGGGCCGGATTGACGTAAACACCGGTCAGGATTGCGCCGATGATGCCGCCGATGGCGTGCACGCCGAAGGCGTCGAGCGCATCGTCATAACCCAGCAGCTTTTTGAGATACGCGCAGCCCAGGAAGCACGCCACGCCGCACACCAGACCGATCACGAGCGCGCCCTGGATTCCGACGAAGCCGCAGGCCGGCGTGATGCCGACCAGGCCTGCAATCGCGCCGGAGATGATGCCCAGCAGCGAGGGCTTGCCTTTGATCAGCCATTCGGCGAAGAACCAGGCCAGCGCCGCTACCGCCGTTGCGAACAGCGTGTTGCCGAAAGCCAGCACCGCGTAGCCGTTGGCCTCGAGGTTCGATCCGGCGTTGAATCCAAACCAGCCGAACCACAGCAGCGAGGCGCCGACCATGGACAGGGTCAGCGAATGCGGCGGGCCAATGGTCTTGCGCTTGCCGACGAAGATCGCGGCCACCAGGCCGGCAACGCCGGCGTTGATGTGCACCACGGTGCCGCCGGCGAAGTCGAGCGCGCCCAGCTGCCACAGCCAGCCTGCCGTGGCATTCATCTCGGCCACGACGGCGGGGCTGCTGTACGCGTCCGGACCCGCCCACCACCAGACCATGTGCGCCATCGGCAGGTAGGAGAACGTGAACCAGATGACCGAGAACAGCAGCACGGCCTTGAACTTCATGCGCTCGGCGTAGGCGCCCGCGACCAGCGCCACGGTGATGGCGGCGAAGGTCAACTGGAAGAACACAAACATCAGTTCCGGAATCAGCACGCCCTTGCTGAAGGTGCCGGTGGGCACGAAAAAGCCGTTGGCGTCGTACACCACGCCCTTGAGCATCCACTTGTCCAGGCTGCCGAAGAACGGGTTGCCATTGCTGAAAGCCACGCTGTACCCGTACACCACCCACAGCACTGCAATCAGACTGAAGATGGCAAACGTCTGCGTGAGCGTGGACAGCATGTTCTTGCTGCGCACCATGCCGCCGTAGAACAGCGCCAGTCCGGGAATGGACATCAACAACACGAAGGCGGTGGCCGTCAGCATCCAGCTGACGTTGCCTTCGTTGAACACCGGGGCCACCGGCGCCGGAGCCGCTTCGGCCGGCGCGGCGGCCGGTTCCGCCGCCATGGCAGCCGGTTCGGCCGGAGCCGGAGTGTCCTGCGCGTAAGCGGCACCCAGTGCACCGCAGGCGAGAACAAGAGACAGGGTTGCAAATTGTGCAAGTTTCATGAGGGGCTCCCTTACAGCGCGTCTTTGCCGGTTTCTCCGGTGCGAATCCGGATGGCCTGGCTCAGCGTGAATACGAATATTTTTCCGTCGCCGATCTTGCCGGTGTGGGCCGCCTTGGTAATGGCCTCCAGCGCCCGGTCGAGCAGGCCGTCGTCCACCGCCACTTCGATCTTCACCTTCGGCAGAAAATCCACGACGTACTCGGCGCCCCGGTAGAGTTCGGTATGGCCTTTCTGGCGGCCGAAGCCTTTCACTTCGGTCACGGTAATCCCGGCCACGCCGACTTCCGACAGGGCTTCGCGCACCTCGTCGAGCTTGAACGGCTTGATGATTGCTGATATGAGTTTCATTCCTTCGCTCCTGAATGCGCTCCTTTGTGAATGGGGGACGCACTGCAAACAGCGCCCGCCCTCCCTAAAGCACTTACCATGCCACCGCCGATAACACTGGGTCCCGCAAGCAGACAGACATTTTGTTGCACTAAAAATGTGCGCGATGCTCTAACTTCGTCCACCACGGTTCAGCTCTCCCCCGGAAAGGCGACATTCTATGTTTGATCCGAAACAGTTGGAAGAGCTGGCCGCAAAGCTGGCCCGGGTGCTGCCGCCGGGACTGAAAGGCTTGCGCACCGAGCTGGAGGATAACTTCCGCGCCATTCTGCGCGCCAACCTGGAGCGATTCGACGTGGTGGGACGCGAGCGCTTCGACACCCAGGCCGAGCTGCTGGCGCGCACGCAGGCGCGGCTGGAGCAATTGGAGCAACGCTTGAAGGCTTTGGAAAGCATCGAGAAAAATGCGAGCTGAACTGCGGCTCCCTCTCCCCGCAAGCGGGGAGAGGCGGCGAGCAGTGCTCGCCGGGGTGAGGGGCGATGGCGGCGCTCGAAGCTGCCCCTCACCCTTGCCCTCTCCCCATGCGACCCAATGCATGGGGAGAGGGGATTAGAGCATGGCTCTTGCAACCGTTCTTAGCCGCGCCCAGAACGGCCTGACCGCCGATGCGGTCACGGTGGAGGTTCACCTCGGCGCGGGCATGCCGGGTGTCTCCGTCGTGGGTCTGCCGGAAGCGGCTGTGCGTGAAGCCAAGGACCGGGTCAAAGCGGCCATCGTCAACTGCGGCTTTAAATTTCCCAGCAGCCGGCGCCTGACCGTCAATCTGGCACCAGCGGATTTGCCCAAGGAAGGCGGACGCTTTGATCTGGCCATGGCCCTGGGCATCCTCGCCGCCTCCGAACAGATTCCGACCGAAGCCCTCAGAGACTGCGAGGTCCTGGGCGAACTGTCGCTCGCCGGCGACATCCGCCCCATTGCCGGGGCCCTGCCGGCCGCGCTCAAGGCCGCCGCGGCCGGTCATTGCCTGTTGCTGCCGGAAATCAATGCCGCGGAAGCGGCTCTGGCCAAACGCGCCGTCATTATCACTGCCGCTCATCTTGGTGCGCTGTGCGCCGCCCTGCACGCCGGGCCACTGCCGGCGGCCAACCCCGCGCCCGTTTCCGCCGCCGCAGAACCGGTGCCGGATCTGTCCGAGGTACGCGGCCAGTACCAGGCCAAGCGCGCGCTGGAAGTCGCCGCGGCGGGCGGTCACTCACTGCTGATGGTGGGCCCGCCGGGCAGCGGCAAAAGCATGCTGGCCCAGCGTCTGCCCGGCATCCTGCCGCCGCTACTGGAAGACGAAGCCATTGAAGTCGCCGCCATTGCCTCGGTCAGCCAGAACGGATTCGACGTCCGGCGCTGGGGCCGGCGGCCGTACCGCGCCCCGCACCACACCGCTTCCGGCGTGGCGCTGGTGGGCGGCGGCGGTTCGCCGCGACCCGGCGAAATCACCCTGGCGCATCGGGGCGTGCTGTTCCTCGATGAACTGCCGGAGTTTGACCGGCGCGTACTGGAAGTGCTGCGCGAACCGCTGGAAACCGGCCAGATCACGGTGTCGCGCGCCGCGCGGCAGGCAGACTTCCCCGCCTGTTTCCAGCTGGTCGCCGCCATGAACCCCTGCCCCTGCGGCTTTCTGGGCGATTCTTCCGGCAAATGCCGCTGCACGCCGGACCAGGTGGCGCGCTACCGGGGGCGCATTTCCGGGCCGCTGCTGGACCGGATTGATTTGCAGATCTTCGTGCCGCGCGTGGAAAAAACCGTACTCACCGCCGAACAGCCGCCACCGGCCGAGAGCAGCGCGCAGGCGCAGGACCGGGTCGTGCGCGCGCAGGCGCGGCAGCGGGCGCGCAGCGGCAAACCCAACGCCCGGCTCACGCCCAAAGAGGTGGACCGGCACTGCCCGGGGGAGCCCGCCGCGCGGCAGTTGCGGGAGGCCGCTTTTGGCCGTCTGGCCCTGTCCGCGCGTGGCTACCACCGTGTGCTCAAGGTGGCCCGCACCGCGGCCGATCTGGCCGACGTGGAGATCATTGGCACCGCGCAGGTGGCCGAGGCGGTGCGCTATCGGGAGTGGGAGCGGGGTGCTGCCTGACCCTTCGATGTTTGTTATACATTTCTTGAGGGCAATAACATCATGACAACGACTGCACTGCGCAAGGCTGGAGGCTCACTGACCCTGACCGTACCCGCGGCATTCGTCCGGCAGAATCGGTTATCTGCGGGCTCGCCAGTGGCGGTAGAGGTCGCCGGCGCCACGCTGACGGTACGGGCAGCGACGTCCAGATTGACCCTGGCACAGCTTCTTAAAGGCACGCCCCGAAACGCGAAGAAAATGCGTGTGCCCGGGTGGGATGAAATGCCTGCGGTTGGGCGCGAATGGTGACGCCGGATCGCGGCGACATCCTGCCTCTATCGTTCGACCCGGCATCGGGCCGGGAAATGAAAGGCGACCACTGCTGTCTGGTCCTCAGTCCAAAAGCGTTCAATGCCCGTTTCGGTCTTGCCTGGATGTGCCCCATTACATCCGGTGCAGTGGAAAGCGCTCGTGGTCTTACGGCCATCACTTTGACGGGTACGGGCTGCGCGATTTTCGGAAGCATCCTGTGCCATCAAATCAAAGCGCTGGATTGGTCTGCTCGAAGCGCGACCAGAATTGATCGTCTTGCCGGGCCAGCACTGCAGCAGGCCACCGACGTCTGCCTGTCGATTCTGGAGCCGGCGCGGGCCGCTTAAAAAAACAAAGGGCCGCAGAGCGGCCCTTTGTCTGATACGGATCAACGCTTAGAGAGACAGC
>JAKEEJ010000030.1 GCA_022616655.1 Nevskiales bacterium
GCGCGGCGCAGCATTGACGGGCGCCTACCGCGCCCTGCGCCCGCCGGAGCCCTCCGAACGTGAGGCCTGGCCGGTCGTCCTGCGCGCCGCCGCCCTGCGCTTCTGGCTGTCACGCCTGCACGACACCCACTTTCCCCGCGACGGGGACCTGGTGCATGTCAAAGACCCGGCCCAATACCGCCGCATTCTGGAGTATCACCGCCGGCATCCGGCCCCGCTCTGAGCGGGCTATTTTTTGCCGGCCTGCATTTTTCTGCGGGTCCGCTCGCGCGCGGCCTGCGCCGCCTTGACAATCTCCGCCATGTCTTCCATGGCCTGGAATTTATCGCGCAAACTCCACGAACGAAAGTCCAACATCTGCTGAACCCGAACGGATTCGAAATCCGCCTTCCAGTCCAGACCCGATGCACTATTCTTTGGAGGCATCACCGGTTTCTTCCTTGAGCCTTGTCAGATGCCAGATATCGTCCAGATCCCGCGGGCGGCCGGCGGCGCGCTTCATGGCAATCAGGGTATCAATGCATACGAATTTCATGGGCAACCCCGGGATCAATTCCGCCTCCAAGGCACGAGCATACTCCGGATCGAAATCGAAGGGTTCCTGCACAAAGACGTCTATGGTTGTTTCACGATGCGAATCGCTGTACAGATTCAAGACCCTCATGTTTTTTGTTTCAATCCAACTTTGACGCAGCGCGGGATCGGCGAACTGTTTGGCCGTCACCGGCTGACGCGGCCGATACCCCAGCGGATGGAGCGCGCCCAAGGCGGCCTCGATGTTCGAAGGTTCCAGCTGCATGACGAGATCCAGATCTATCGTCAGCCGACCGTAGCCATGAGCCACCACGGCCGACCCCCCCACCACGATGTAGCGCACCCGCGCCCGATCCAGCGCCCGCACGATCGCCTCGATGTCGGCCAGCTTCATGCCGCCACGCTATAGCACCCGTCCCGCCCAGGCAATCACTTTCAACTCACACGCACGTTTACACGATTTCCCAATTGAGACGCCGCGCCTGTGCGCGCAGCCGGGCATCGGGGCTGACCGCCACCGCATGCCCCACACTCTCCAGCAGCGGCAGGTCGTCGTGGGCATCACCGTAGGCCCAGGCCCCCGTCAGCGACAGCCCCAGTTTCTGCGACAGCGTCTGTGCCAGGCGCAGCTTTTCCATTCCAAGCGGGTGGCGCAACGGCGGCTCGGCGGTGTAGCGACCGTCGCGTTGCGCGGGCTGTGTGGCGATGCCGCGTGTGCATCTCAACGCTTCAGCGATCGGCCCGGCAATAAACTGTGGCGCGCCGGTCAGCAGAACGACGGTCGCACCGTCGGCTTGATGAGCGCGCAGGCGGGCCAGCGGCGCCGGTCGCAACAATGGCAACAATTGACGGCGCGCGAAGTCCGCACCCAGGGCTTCCACGTCCGTCACCGACAGCCCGCACAGATAAGCCTTGTTTTTCTTCCACACGTGCCGGCCGTAGACCGTCGCCCGGCGCAGCACGAACCCGGCGGCGGTCAGGCCCTGACGGAAACCGAGACGGCCCGTGTTGAACAGGTGGCGCAAAAAGCGCCGTTCGGAACTCGGGAGCGGCAGCAGGGTGCCGTCGAGATCGAACAGGGCCAGTGTGCCCATGTGTTCAATGGGCGCGCCGCGGCCGCCACAGGCGCCCTTCCGCGAAACCGAACTCCAGCAGCACCGGCAGGCCGCGCAGCAGGCACAGGGCCACGGCGGAATAGACCAGCACGCCCGTGACCATCGTCAGCGGTCCGGTCCAGCGCGCCCACAGCTCGGGATGCAGGGCCGGCCAGGGCTGCAGCAGGAAGATCCAGCCGAAGGCGATCGTCTTGAGCACGCCGTAGGCCGCGCGCATGAAACGGCCCGCGACCAGAAATTGGCCGAGCGCGGACTTGGTCAGTGCGAACGGCGCCTTGCCCTGCGCGGCGCCGACGCCGCGCACGGCGTCCACCAGAATGCCACGTGTCAGAAACAGCAGGGCCACCCAGACCGGTACCAGTTCAAGATCGGCCAGCACCACCCACAGGACGTTTTCCACGACGCGATCCGCGGCGATGTCGTAGAGGGATCCGAACAGCGAGGTCTCGTGAAAGCGGCGCGCCACCCAGCCGTCCACGCCGTCGAGCGCAAAGACCAGCAGCAATAGTGGCGCGTTGGCAAGCTGCCACGACGGCGGAGCCTGGTAGGCCATTCCCACCAGCGCAAACAGCAACAGCAGACGCAGTGTCGTGATCAGGTTTGCCATAAAGCACCTCCCGTCTTCTCACTCCAATGGCTCTGATTCTCTTTGGAGTTTAGACCCCACAATCCGGCGATTATCGCGTCTGCTCTTCGACCTGCTGACGGACCTGTTCGGCATGAACCTCGTTGGCATCGAGCGCGGCGTCCACTTTGTCGGCGATGGCCTCGCCGCTGTACCCCACGGCTTCGGTATTGCGGATGAGCCGGGTTTCCGCCCGTCCGCGCTCGTCGGGCGGCGTGGCGGGCGTTTCTTCTTCAGGGCCGCAGGCGGACAGCGCGAGGACGGCCGCGAGGGCAACAACAATCCATGGCATGGTGCGCACTCCCGAAAAAATCGGTCTCCAGTGTAGCGTTACAATCGCGGCCATTCGAATGAAGAACCCGGCCCCGTCCCAAACCCCGGGGAGCCCATGCTGAAACTGACGCGCTATCAATGGACCGTGCTGTTCGCCGCCTGGCTGGGCTGGGGTTTCGACGTTTTTGACGGCCTGCTGTTCAACTACGTGGCGCCCAACTGCGTGCCGACCCTGCTCGGCCTGCCCATCGGTTCGCCGGAAGCCAGACAGGCAACGCTGTTCTGGACCGGGCTGCTGACCTCCGTGCTGTTGCTGGGCTGGGCGGCGGGCGGAGTGATTTTCGGCTGGGTCTGCGACCGCATCGGCCGTCTGCGCACTCTGCTGCTCACCATGCTGCTGTACGCCGCGGGCACCGCCGCCTGCGCCCTGGCCGCCGACATCTGGATGCTGCTGGCGTTCCGCATCGTCGCCTCGCTGGGCATTGGCGGCGAATGGGCGGCGGGCGCCTCGATGGTCGCGGAAACCGTGCCGGAGAAAAAGCGCGTGGAAGCGGGGGCCCTGCTGTACACCGCGGCGCCCTTTGGCCTGTTCCTGGCCACGTACATCAACATGGAAGTGGCCGGCGACTGGTTCAAGGACACGCCGGAAACCAGCTGGAGGTACGTGTTTCTGTTCGGCCTGATTCCGGCCGCAGCCGCCTTTCTGGTGCGCCTGTTTCTGCACGAACCCGAACGCTGGCAGAAAGCCGTCAGCCACGAGCACAAACCGCGCATCGCCGAACTGTTTGGTCCGCACTTGCGGCGCTATACCCTGTCCGGATTCCTGATGGCGGTGATCGCCCTCATCACCTGGTGGAGCTGCAACGCCTTCATTCCGGTGGTGTCCTCGGGCCTGGCGCGCTCGGCCGCCGAGGCCCAGAATCTGGACCGCGCCGCGACGCTGGCGATGGTGGAACACTGGAAGACGCTGGCCACCACCTGGTTCAACCTGGGCGGCCTGATCGGCACCCTGCTGACCATTCCGGCCGCGAAGGTCCTGGGCCGCAAGAAAATGTTCTCGATCTACTGGGCGCTGTCGGCCGCGGCGATTTTCGCGACCTTCGGCCTGGACCTGCCGCCGCAGACGCGGCTGTATCTGTATTTCATCATCGGCCTGTCGGTGTTCGGCGTGTTCGGCAGTTTTACCTACTACCTGCCGGAACTGTTTCCAACCCGGATCCGCGGCACCGGCGCCGGTTTCTGCTACAACATCGGCCGCGTCATCGCCGCCGGCGGGCCCTTTCTGGTCGGCGCCATCGCCGCGCGGGGCGCGAACACCGCCGTGGAAGTGCTGTTCTATGTCGGCTTTGTGCCGCTGCTGGGCCTGGCCTTCATGCCCTGGGTGATTGAAACCCGCGGCCGGGCACTGGTGGACTGAACCTTCGCTTCACATCCAGCGCAGCACGCCCAGGCCGCTCAGACCGTCCCAGGCCAATTTCAGCGACAACACCAGCAGCAGCGTTCTGAAAACGACGCGGAACTGTTTCTCGCTGACGTGCCGGTTGAGACGGCGCCCCACGGCGGTGCCCGCGACCGCGGCCACGCACAGCGGCAACAGGAATTCCATCTGTGCAAACACGGCATAACCCACCGCGCCGTAGGCGATCACGCGCAGCAGGTGACCGAACGACTGGGTGAGCGCCAGCGTGCCGATCACGGTTTCCCTGCGCCACTCGGGCCGCAGAAACAACCGTCCCACGAACAGACCGGTGGCACCGACAAACATCCCGAGACTGCCGTTGAGCAGTCCGGCCAGCACAAAAGCCGGCCGCGGCGCCAGTGGCGCGTCGCCGGCGCGACGCGGTA
>JAKEEJ010000171.1 GCA_022616655.1 Nevskiales bacterium
AAGCTGACCGACTACGCCACGGTGGTGATGACCGCACTGGCGGCCGAGCCCGGGAAACTGCAAAGCGCCCACGGTCTGGCGATCCAGACTCACGTCGCGGAACCGACCGTGGGAAAACTGCTGAAGCTGCTGACCAAAGCCGGCCTGGTGGAATCGCTGCGCGGAGTGCATGGCGGGTACCGTCTGGCGCGCACCGCTGACCGTATCTCGGTGGCCGGCGTGATCCGCGCGGTGGAGGGACCGATTGCGCTCACGCAGTGTTCCATCCACAAGGGTTCTTGCGCGATTGAACCGTATTGCGGCGTACGATCCAACTGGCGGCTGATCAATACCGCCATCCGCGACGCGCTGGAAGGCGTCACGCTCGCACAAATGGCGCAACCGCTGCGCGCCGCACGCCTGCCCCGGACGCTGACCGAACTGCCGGCCGCGATGTCGGCAAGGTAATCCCCATGTCCACTTCCCGGCGTGAAATCGAAACGCTGCTGCGCGGAGGTGAATATTCCGCGGGCTTCGTGACGAAGCTGGACGCGGACACGATCGCGCCCGGTCTCAGCGAGGACGTGATCCGCTTCATCTCGGCGAAAAAGCAGGAGCCGGCCTGGCTGCTGGACGGGCGCCTGGCGGCGTTCCGGCGCTGGCAGAAGATGCGGGAACCGCGCTGGGCACACGTGCAGTATCCCCAGATTGACTACCAGGCCATCTCGTACTATTCCGCGCCGAAAAGCCTGAAGGATCGGCCCAAGTCCCTGGCCGAGGTGGATCCCAAACTTCTGGAGACGTACAAAAAACTCGGCATTCCGCTGGCGGAGCAGGAGCGTCTGGCCGGCGTGGCGATGGACGTGGTGTTTGACAGCGTTTCCATCGCCACCACGTTCAGGGAAAAGCTCCGCGAAGCGGGCGTGCTGTTCTGCCCCATTTCGGAAGCCGTGCGCGAATACCCCGACCTGGTCCGCAAATACCTGGGAACGGTCGTACCTCCGGGCGACAATTTTTACGCCGCCCTCAATTCCGCGGTGTTCACCGATGGCTCGTTTGTTTACATTCCAAAGGGCGTGCGCTGCCCGATGGAGTTGTCCACTTATTTCCGGATCAACGAGCGCAACACCGGCCAGTTCGAACGCACCCTCATCATCGCCGAAGAGGGTTCGTACGTGAGCTACCTGGAGGGCTGCACCGCGCCACAGCGCGACGAGCATCAGTTGCACGCGGCGGTGGTGGAGCTGGTCGCCCTGGACCAGGCCCAGATCAAATACTCCACGGTGCAGAACTGGTATCCCGGCGACGAAAACGGCAAGGGCGGCATTTACAACTTCGTGACCAAACGCGGCGATTGCCGCGGGCGCGCCAGCAAGATTTCCTGGACCCAGATCGAAACCGGTTCGGCCATCACCTGGAAATATCCCTCCTGCATTCTGCGCGGCGACGGGTCCACCGGGGAGTTCTACTCGGTGGCGCTGACCCACCATCGGCAACAGGCCGACACCGGCACCAAGATGCTGCACGTCGGCCGGAACACCACCTCCACCATCGTCTCCAAAGGCATCTCCGCCGGCCACGGCCGGCAGTCCTACCGGGGACTGGTGCGGGTCCTGCCGTCCGCCGCCGGTGCGCGCAATTACACCCGTTGCGATTCGCTGTTGATCGGTGAGCACTGTGCGGCGAACACTTTTCCGTATACCGAGGTGCGCAACCCGACGGCGCAACTGGAACACGAGGCCACCACCTCGAAAATCGGCGAAGACCAGCTGTATTACTGCCGGTCGCGCGGCATCTCGGAGGAGGACGCCGTGTCCATGGTCGTCAACGGTTTCTGCAAAGACGTCTTCAAGGAACTGCCCATGGAATTTGCCGTGGAAGCGCAGAAACTGATGTCGGTATCACTGGAAGGCGCCGTGGGTTAATCGTGTCATTCCGAGCAAAGCGAGGAATCTGGCCAGATCCCTCACTTCGTTCGGGATGACAAAGAAAAACGGAACATCAATGCTGGAAATCGAAAACCTCCACGCCCGCGTGGGCGACACAAAAATTCTCAACGGCATCACCCTGTCGGTGAAGGCCGGCGAGGTACACGCCGTGATGGGACCCAACGGCTCCGGCAAGTCCACGCTCGCGCACCTGCTGGCGGGCCGCGCAGGGTATGCCGTCACCGAAGGCCGGATTCTGTACGACGGGAAAGACCTGCTGTCTCTGACGCCGGAAGCCCGGGCCGGCGAAGGCGTGTTCCTCGGCTTTCAGTATCCGGTGGAAATCCCCGGCGTCAGCACCTTGTACCTGCTGAAAACCGCCGTGAACGCACAGCGCAAGTACCGCGGGCAATCCGAGATTGACGCACTGGATTTTCTCGCCTGGATCCGCGACCGCGTGAAGAAAGTGCGCATGGACATCGAGATGCTGCATCGTGGCGTCAACGAAGGCTTTTCGGGCGGTGAGAAGAAACGCAACGAGATTCTGCAGATGCTGGTGCTGGAACCGCGACTGATGATCCTGGACGAGACCGACTCCGGTCTGGACATTGACGCGCTGCGCATCGTGGCCGATGGCATCAATGCTCTGCGCTCGCCGGAGCGGGCCATTCTGCTCGTCACGCATTATCAGCGCCTGCTGGAATACGTACAGCCGGACCGCGTGCACGTGCTGGCCCGCGGCCGCATCGTCCGCTCCGGCGGTCCCGAACTGGCGCACGAGCTTGAAGCAAAAGGGTACGGCTGGCTGGATGCCGCCTGAAGGGGCGCCCCATGAGCCCGAGCTATACCGCCGCTTTTGAAACCGTGCTGCGCGAATCGCCCGCCGTCGCCCGCGAATCGCGCACCGAGAATCTGAACGCCTTCCTGAAAGCCGGCTTTCCGAATAAAAGGCAGGAAGACTGGCGTTATACGGATTTAAGTCCGCTCGCGGAGCAGAATTTCGCGCTCGCCGCTCCGGGAGAGATTCCCGATCTGTCGTCGCGATTCCTGCCCGGTACGGACCGGCTGGTTTTTGTGAACGGCCGTTTCGACGCCACCGCTTCAGATTACCCGCCCGGTGCCATCGCCCGGCGCGCGGAGTTTGCAACACCCGTGGACGTCTTTGAGAAAGACAGCATCAGCCACCTCAACGCGGCCCTGGCGCTGGACGGTCTGGCGTTGCGGCTGGCGCCGCAAACCCGGCTCGACCGGCCGCTGCACGTGCTCAGCGTGACGAGTCCCGGTGCCGCGCCCGCGATGTCACACCTGACTCACTCCATCAATCTCGAACCCGGCGCGGAAGCCACCGTGATCTTCGAGGATCTGACACACGGCGACGGCACGCACCTGCTCACACAGCGCGTCTGGCTGCGTGCGATGGATCACGCACGCCTGAACGTGATCCGCTTGCAAGAGCACGGTTCGGGCGTACAGGCCCTGACACGCTGGGACGCCAGCGTCGAGCGCAACGCCACCCTGGACTGGATAAACCTCGACCTCGGCGGACACCTGGTGCGCAACGACCTGGTGATGACACTGGCCGCGCCGGAGGCGCGCGTAAATTTGTCCGGCGTTTACGCGCCGGGCGGCACCACGCACGTGGACAACCACACCCGCATCGAGCATTTCTGGCCGGGCGGCGTCAGCCGCGAGACCTACCGCGGAATCGTGAAGGACCGCGCCCGCGCCGTGTTCAACGGCCGGATCGTGGTACACCCGCAGGCGTTCAAAACCGATTCCGCCCAGCACGTGGCCAACCTGTTGCTGTCGCCGGAGGCGGAGGTCAACGCCAAACCGGAGCTGCAGATTGACAACGACGACGTGCGCTGCACGCACGGCGCCACCTGCGGGCAGCTTGATGAGTACGCCATTTATTACCTGCGGTCGCGCGGAATACCACTGGACACGGCCCGCCGGGCGTTGCTGTATTCCTTCGCACGCGAAGTTCTGGCGAACATCGCCTTTGAACCGGCGCGGCAGCGGATGGAACAGGCTCTGCTGGCACGCCTGCCCGGCACACCGGAGGTGCTGCCGTGAATCCGCATCGGGAGTCGGATACCGATCCCCGTCTCCCGTCCTTGGATCTGGCGCGCGTCCGCGCGGACTTTCCCATTCTTGCCGAGCCGGTGCACGGCAAACGGCTGGCTTATCTGGACAACGCCGCCACCACCCAGAAACCGGAAGCCGTACTCAAAGCCCTGGACAATTACTACCGCCACGGAAATGCGAACGTGCACCGCGCCGTGCACGAACTGTCGCAGCGCGCCACCACCGCCTACGAAGCGGCCCGCGACCGGATCGCGCGCCACTTCAACGCCGCGCGCGATGAAATCGTGTTCACGCGCGGGACGACCGAGGCCATCAATCTCGTCGCGCGTTCCTTTCTGGAACCGCGGCTGAAGGCCGGCGACGAGATTCTGCTCACGATGATGGAACACCATTCCAATATCGTGCCCTGGCAACTGGCGACCGAACGCACCGGGGCCAGGATCGTTGTCGCCCCCATCAGTGACGCCGGCGAGTTACTCATTGACGAGTGGCGACAGCGTCTGAACGTCCGCACGCGTCTGGTGGCGTTTGCACACGTCTCCAACGCGCTGGGCACTCTCAATCCGGTGACTGAACTGGCCCGTGAAGCCCGCGTCCGTGGCATCCCGGTGCTGGCGGACGGCGCGCAGGCCGTGGCGCATCTGGCCGTGGACGTCAAGGCGCTGGGCGTGGATTTTTACGCCTGTTCCGCGCACAAGGTGTACGGCCCCACGGGGTTCGGCGTGCTCTACGCGAAACGCGAGCATCTGGAAGCCATGCCGCCCTGGCAGGGCGGCGGCGACATGATCCGTACCGTGGCGTTCGAGGGCAGCACCTGGAACGACGTGCCGTACAAGTTCGAAGCCGGAACTCCGCCCATCGCGGGCGCCGTCGGTTTTGCCGCTGCGCTGGATTATCTCGACGGCCTCGGCCTGGACCGCATTCACCGGCACGAAGAGGGCGTGCTGGCCTATGCCACCGAGGCCCTGTCACGCATTCCGGGTCTGCGGCTGATCGGCACGGCCCGGAACAAGAGCGGCATTCTGTCCTTCGTCATGGACAGTGCACATCCGCAGGACATCGGCAGCATTCTGGACATGGAAGGCGTGGCGGTACGCAGCGGGCATCACTGCGCCATGCCGCTGATGCAGCGCTACGGCGTTTCTGCCACGGCGCGCGCCTCTCTCGCGGTATACAACGGCACGGACGACATTGACCAACTGGTCTCTGCGCTGCACAAGGTGCGCGCACTGTTCGCGTGAGTCACGCCGACCACAGCGCCGCCACCTGCAGTTCAAACTGTTCCGTTCCACTGTAACGGTTGACCACGGGCCGGTACACCAGGCGCACGGGCCCCGCCGTCACTGCCTGCCCGGCACCGCGAAAGTGGATGGCCGTGAGCGCCTGTCCGTCGCGCGCACGCAGCTGATAGCGCACATGATCCTGTCCCACGAATCGTGCCGCGGTAACATTGAATTCACCGTCAAAAGAAGGTTCGGGACAACCCTGCCCCCAGGGACCGCCCTGTTCCAGTGCGCGCACCATGTCCAGGTTGAATTCGCCTGATTCCAGTTCGCCGTCGGTTTCAATCACTTGTTCCAGTGCAGTTTCATCCAGCCATTGCCGGCAGAACGCATTGTAGGCAGTGGCGAAGACATCCAGGTTTGATTCGCGCAGGCTCAAGCCCGCGGCCATCGCATGTCCGCCAAACCGTTCAATCAATCCCGGATGCTGGGCGTCAATCGCGGCCAGCGCGTCGCGGATGTGCAGGCCGGCGATCGTGCGGCCCGAGCCCTTCAGCATTCCGGGCTCGTGGGCGCGCGCAAACGCAATGACCGGGCGGTGCAGGCGCTCCTTGATCCGCGAGGCGACCAGTCCCACCACGCCTTCGTGCCAACCGGGATCGAACAGGCAGACACCCACCGCCTCCGTTTCGGCGACGTGATCCAGCGCCTGTTCCTGCATCCGGGATTCCAGCTCGCGCCGTTCGCGATTGAGGCGGTCCAGCTCCTGGGCCAGCGGCTCCGCTTCCGCCGCGGTTTGGGCCAGCAGACAGCGGATGCCCAGACGCATGTCGGTCAGGCGGCCGGCCGCATTCAGTCTGGGGCCGGCGGCAAAACCCAGATCGGCCGCCGTGGTTCGTTCGAGCGTGCGGCCGGCCGCTTGCAACAAAGCGTTGATGCCCGGCCGGCTCCGACCGGCCCGCAGCCGGCGCAGGCCCTGCGCCACCAGAATGCGGTTGTTGTGATCCAGCCGCACCATGTCGGCCACCGTGCCCAGCGCCACCAGATCCAGACCGTCGGAAAGATTCGGCTCGGAGCGATCCTGGAACCCGTTCTGCTCACGCAACCGCGCACGCAGTGCCATCAGCAGATAAAACATGACGCCCACGCCGGCCAGATGTTTGCTGGGGAACGGATCGCCCGGGCAATTGGGATTGACGATGGCGTGTGCCGACGGCAGTTCGGGTCCCGGTAGATGATGGTCGGTAATGATCACGCGCAGGCCGCTCCCACGTGCCGCCGCCACGCCGGCGTGGCTGGCGATGCCGCAGTCCACCGTCACCAGTACTTTTGCACCCGCCGCCAGCGCGGCCTGTACCAATCCGGGCGTAAGCCCGTACCCCATTTTGAAACGGTCGGGCACCACAAAATCCACGTCGGCACCCAGGAGCCGGAGCGTACTGACTGCCAGCGCCGTACTGGTGGCACCGTCGGCGTCGTAGTCGCCGGCGATGACAATCCGGTGTTTTTCACGCAGCGCCGTTATCAGCTCCACGCAAGCCTCGGGCAAACCGGCCAGCGTGGGCGGCAGCAATGACTTGAGATCGAGGCTCAATTCA
>JAKEEJ010000172.1 GCA_022616655.1 Nevskiales bacterium
GTGCAGGCTGTGTCACCGGTCTGGGGTTCGCCGGTCACCGGTGTCGCTATGAGGGTGAACGAGGTTGTGGCAATGGTGGTGCCATTTAAACCTTACGGTAAACATCATACCCAAAATGACCTGTCAGCCGACCTTGGCACTCAACCGCGCATGCAGGCGGCGGAACGGTTCCGGGTCCAGTTCATCTCTCAACAGCATGCGATGACGGGTGCCGCCGTTCTTGAGGCGGAAGTTGAGTACCAGCAGCCGCGGATGAATCAGGCTGTTGCCGAGCAGTTCCGCCTGCGCCTGCGCACCGGATGCCTCATGCAGCGTCCAACTGCCGTCCGCGTGCCAGGTCAGCCGCGTCAAAGCGCGCGGACCCAAACCGAACACCGGATGCCGGCGCACGTACAGCCAGGACCCCGCCACGGCCAGTACCAGCGCCGCCATGACCCACCCCGGCTCCACGCCGAACAGGGCCAGTGCCACGACCACGAGGTGCAGCCAGAACAGAATCCTCAGCGCGCGCAGCGACGGGCGCGGTGCCAGGTCAAGTGTGGCGTTGAAGTTGCTGGATGACATGGGTGAATTCGGCGGGCGGCGGCGCTTGAGACAGAATCCACGCCCAGATCTCGGGGTCCTCGACGGATTCCAGCAGGCGGATAAAGGCGGCGCGTTCGGCGGCGGGTGCGGTGGGAAAACGGCGTTCGTAGTAGCGAGTCGCCAGCACATCCAATTCGACCATGCCGCGGCGCAGCAGCCAGCGCAGCCGTCCGGCTTCTGGCTCGTTCGCCAGTCGCGCCTTCAGGTGTTGCGCTCCACCATCATTTTCTTGATCCCCGCAATCGCCTTGGCCGGATTCAAACCCTTGGGACAGGTTTTGGTGCAGTTCATGATGGTGTGGCAGCGGTACAGCTTGAACGGGTCTTCCAGCGCGTCAAGCCGTTCACCCGCGGCTTCGTCGCGCGAATCTTCCAGCCAGCGGTAAGCCTGCAACAGAATGGCCGGACCCAGATAGCGGTCGCCATTCCACCAATAGCTCGGGCAACTGGTGGAACAGCAGGCGCACAGGATGCATTCGTAGAGCCCGTCCAGCTTCGCGCGTTCGTCCTCGGACTGGAGCCGTTCGCGCGTCGGCGCCGGCGTGTCGGTCTTGAGCCAGGGCTCGATGGAAGCGTACTGAGCGTAGAAGTGCGTCATGTCCGGCACCAGGTCCTTGACCACCGGCAGATGCGGCAGCGGCAGCACGCTCACCTCGTTTTTGATCTCACTGCAGGCTTTGGTACAGGCCAGGGTGTTGGTGCCGTCAATGTTCATCGCGCAGGAGCCGCAGATGCCCTCGCGGCAGGAACGCCGGAACGTCAGCGAGGCGTCCACTTCGTTCTTGATCTTGATCAGCGCGTCGAGAACCATCGGCCCGCAACGGTCCATGTCCACGTCATAGGAATCCACGCGCGGATTGGCGCCGGAATCCGGATCGTAGCGGTACACCTTGAAGGTGCGGACGTTCTTTGCCCCGGCGGGTGCGGGGTGGTGTTTACCCGCTTTTTTATCAATCTGCGAGTTTTTGGGAAGCGTGAGTTCAGCCATGCGGTTTACTCCGTAAACCGGGGACGGGAGTCAGGGGCCGGGAGTCGGTGAAAAGACACAGCCCCGACTCCTGACTCCCGACTCCCGTTCCCCATCAGTACGTCCTCTTCCTGGGCTTGATGTATTCCATCTCGCCGTCGAGTGTGTATTCGTGCACCGGGCGGTAATCCATCTTCACGTGACCGGCGTCGGTACGCCAGGCCAGGGTGTGCTTCATCCAATGGGCGTCGTCGCGGTCCGGATGATCTTCGTGCGCGTGCGCGCCGCGGGATTCCTTGCGGTTGGCCGCCGACGCCAGCGTCACCAACGCCTGCCCCAGGAGATTGTCCAGCTCCAGCGTCTCCACCAGGTCGGAGTTCCAGATCATCGAACGGTCACGGACCGCCACGTCTCCGAACGATTCGATGATGTTCTTCAGTTTGACCAAACCTTCGTCCATGGATTTCTGGGTACGGAACACCGCCGCATGGGCCTGCATGGTTTTCTGCATGTCCGCGCGGATTCTGGCCGTGGAGAGGGTGCCTTTGCCGTGACGCAGACGATCCAGACGTTGCAGACATTTCTGTTCGCGGTCGTCCGGAATCGCCCTGTGAGGTGCACCCGGCTTGATAATTTCCGCGCAGCGCTGCGCGGCGGCGCGGCCGAATACCACCAGGTCCAGCAGCGAGTTCGAGCCCAGGCGGTTGGCGCCGTGCACCGAAACGCAGGCGGCTTCACCGACCGCCATCAGCCCCGGCACCACCGTGTCGGGATTTCCATCCTTCAGCGTCACCGCCTCGCCGGTAAACAAGGCCGGGATACCGCCCATGTTGTAGTGCACCGTGGGCAATACGGGAATCGGTTCGCGGGTCACGTCCACGCCGGCGAAGATTTTGGCGGTTTCGGAAATGCCCGGCAGGCGCTGGTGCAGCACCTCAGGCCCCAGGTGTTCGAGGTGCAGGTGAATATGGTCCTTTTCGGGACCCACGCCGCGACCTTCACGGATCTCAATCGTCATGGAACGCGACACCACGTCGCGCGAGGCCAGGTCCTTGCGGTTGGGCGCGTAGCGCTCCATAAAGCGTTCGCCGCGAGCATTCGTGAGGTACCCGCCCTCGCCGCGCGCGCCCTCGGTGATCAGACAACCGGAGCCATAAATCCCGGTGGGATGAAACTGCACGAATTCCATGTCCTGCAAGGGCAGGCCGGCGCGCAGCACCATGCCGTTGCCGTCGCCGGTCTGCGTGTGAGCACCGGTGCAGGAGAAGAAGGCGCGTCCGTAGCCGCCGGTGGCCAGAATCACCATTTGAGCGCGGAAGCGGTGCAGCCGGCCGGTGGACAAGTCCCAGGCGAGCACGCCCTTGCAGGCGCCGTCCGCGTCCATCAGCAGATCGAGCGCAAAAAATTCGACAAAAAATTCTCCACGCGCCTTGAGCGATTGCTGGTACATCGCGTGCAGCATGGCATGACCGGTACGATCGGCCGCGGCGCAGGTGCGCTGGGCGGTACCTTCGCCGTAATGCGTGGTCATACCGCCAAACGGCCGCTGGTAGATTTTCCCCGCGGGCGTGCGCGAGAACGGCACGCCCCAGTGCTCCAGTTCGATCACCGCCGGAATCGCTTCGCGGCACATGTACTGGATGGCGTCCTGATCGCCCAACCAGTCCGAACCCTTGACCGTGTCATACACGTGCCAGCGCCAGTCGTCCTGGCCCATGTTGCCCAAGGCCGCGGAAATACCGCCCTGCGCCGCCACCGTGTGCGAGCGCGTTGGAAAGACCTTGGTCAGGCACGCGGTACGCAGGCCGGCCTGGGCCAGTCCTACCACGGCACGCAAGCCGGCACCCCCGGCGCCGACCACCACGACGTCGTACTCGTGATGGGTGATCGGATACGCGGTCGTCATGCTCAAGCTCCGAGGGCGATTCGGAGCACGGCAAAAATACCGGCCACCGCCACCAGCGCGTGGGTAAATTTCGATAACAACAGGGCCGCCAGTTTTTTCTTTTCACCGCCGACGTAATCCTCGATCACCACCTGTACACCCAGCAGGGAGTGATACAGCAGCGTGACGATCAGCAACACCAGCAGTACGGATACTGCAGGCGCCGCCACCCAGTTCCGCGCTGCGCCATAGCCGGCACCGGACCCCTGCACCACGCTGAACACAAACCACAGCGCGAGCGGAATCAGTGCGACGGCCGATACCCGTTGCGCCCAGAAGTGACGCACGCCTTCCTTGGCGGAACCCAGGCCGCGTGCGCGGCTCAGGGGGGAACGAAGATCCTTGGGAGAACTCATCGCAGATCTTCAGCGCAAGCAGGCCAGCGCCCAGGCCACGGCGGTTAACACCAGCGAAGCCACCACCACGGCATAACCCGAGCGGTAGGCGGTTTTCAGGTCAAACCCATACCCCAGGTCCCAGGCCAGATGGCGGATGCCGTTGCACAGGTGGTACAGCAGCGCCCAGCTCCAGCCCAGCAATAAGCACTGCCCGTACCAGGCGCTCAGATGTTTCGCAAACTGTTCGTACGCCCAAGGCCCGCTCGCCAGCGCCAGCAGCCAGACCACCAGCAGCACGCTGCCCAGGGACAAACCGACGCCGGTGACACGGTGCGCAAACGACAGCACCGACGTCAGCTGAAAACGGTAATACCGTCCCAGCATGAAGGGCGACAAAGGCCGGTTGGGTGCTGCATTTGGCGAATTCACCGTGCTCACCGTTCAAAAATCAATGCAGCGCCCGCGCATCTCCCAATCCCCAAAACGGGTGGGTTCCGTCCCGTCCTTGCGTCCGCCAAGCTCCGATGCAATGCCCGGTGGCTCCCGTTCCGTGACAACCGGTGCTGCAGAAACCGGCGGCCGGTACCTTGGCACACAAGAGTCTGAGTCGCCTGGCGACACGGGAATGTCCTCTGGAAATGCCGTTAGTGTGACAAACTTGGTCTGCTGTTCGCAACGAACAGCAGACCATCCTGAACGCAGTGAAGGATCTTTGTCCAAGCCGGTGGCGCACTACCGCACGGGATCCTTCGCTCCGCTCAGGATGACAGCCGCCCGCTACTCGTTCAGCATTGAGCCTATGCCCTGGCTAAGTTCTCCACCCAATATTCAGTTCGTTTCTGACGGCGGCTGTCACTTCGGAAACCCGCACGCGGAGGCCGTGGCGGCGTTGTCCGGCACCGCGGTGATGCCGCTCTCGCATCTGGGCCTGATTCAGGTCAGTGGTCCCGAGGCCGAGGCATTCCTGCAGGGCCAGCTCAGCAATGACGTCCGGGAACTGAATACCGGACGGGTACAACTCAGCTCTTACAACAGCCCCAAAGGCCGCCTGCTGGCCGTGCTGAATCTGTCCCGCGACACCGAAAATATTTTCATGGAAATCCACCGGAGCGTTCTGGACTCCACCCTCCAACGCCTGCGGATGTTTGTGCTGCGCTCGAAGGTCGTGTTGTCCGAGGTTTCAGGAGAACGGGTGGTCATAGGCCTGGCCGGACCGGAGGCGGAAAAATCGTTGGCCTCGCTCGGACTGCCGGTCCCCGCCGGAATGCTGGACGCCGTCTGGTCGAACGATATCTGTGTCATCCGCCGGCACAGCCATCGGAGCACCCGTCAGCGTTTCTCTCTGCACGTTCCGGTGGGATTAGCAGCCGGTCTCTGGACTCGGCTCGCGGCAAGGGCGAAACCCGCCGGCACCCAGGCCTGGAAGCTGCTTGATCTCCTCGCAGGTCTTCCCACGATCTATCCGGAAACCCGCGACCATTTCGTGCCGCAGATGTGCAATCTCGATACGCTCGGCGGCATCAGCTTCAACAAGGGCTGCTACACCGGCCAGGAAATCGTGGCGCGGGTGCATTACCGCGGCGCTGTCAAGCGGCGCATGACGCCGATCCGCCTGTCACAGGATCCGCCACGGCCCGGCAGCGCCGTGAGCGAGGGCGAAGTCGTGGACGCCGTTCCACACCCGGAAGGCGGCAGCCTCGCGCTGGTGGTCGGCGTCCCGGAGACCTGATCCGCCCAAAAACCGGAGCCGTACCGTTACTGTTGTTTTTTGCGAGTACCGCCGCCGCCTTTGCGCTTTTTCGCCTTGCTCATCTGTTCCCGGACCCGCTCCATATCCACCTCGATTTTTTCGGTAGGCAAGCCCAGCAGGGTGTTCAACGGCGGGTAGATGTCCTGGTAGATCTGCATGCTGACGGCGAGGCTCTTCTGGAGATTGAAGAAGCCGCCGTAGCCCAGTTTCCAGTTGATCCAGGGAATGGGGCCGTAGGCTCCCGGAACGCTCGTTTGTACGGCGGTTCCGTCTTTCTCCGTCATGTTGAACCACCAGGACAGGCCGTAGCCGCTGGCGACGTGAATGCCATTGGGCGGCGTAAACGGAGTACCGTGGAGCTGATCCGCGCGCATCTCATTTACCATCTTCTCGGACAGCACCCGCCTTCCCTTGAACACGCCCAGACCCATGTGCATCTGCAGGAGATTCGTGTAGTCCTGCAGGTCGCAGCCGGCCCCGCCGCCAATGCGCGGGTTTCTGGTTTTCCCATACGTGAAGTGGGCCATCTCGCACGGGTCGCCCAGCCGCTTCTTGAACAGCGTGGCCCACTCTTCTTTCGTGACGACTTCGGCGATGCGTCCGGCAATATGGTAGGCCACGGCCGGCTGGTAATGATGCTTGCTGCCCGGGGGATATTGCACGCGATCATCTTTGGCGATCTCGTTGACAGACTTCTCCAGGGTCATGGTGCTGTCCGTGTCGTCCTTGCCGGGCTGAGGAATGCTCGGATGATTGGCCGGAATACCGTGCGTCTGTGACATCAACTGGCGAATCGTGATGGGACCCCGTTTGGAACCGAACTGCGGCAGAAACGTCCTGATCGGATCCTCCAGCGAGATCAGACCGTCATCCACCAGGGTCATCAGACAGGTGCACGAGGCCAGTTTGGTGGCCGAGGCGATCAGGTGGGTAGTTTCCGGTGTATCGGTACCAAAGCCCTTGCGATAAAAAACCTTGTCCCGGGTAAACAGGACCAGGCCGATGCCCTCCAACTTGTCGGCGTCCACGGTTTGCTGGATGCGCTGGTCAATAAAACCAAGATCCAGCGAGAACGGATCCACGGGTGGTGCAGCAGGGGATGGGGCCAGCGGCGCCGCAGGCGCTGCACCGAAGCAGCGGCCGCTGAACCCGAACCCAGGCAGCGCAAGACCGGCTGTCGCGCCGGCCAGCGCTCTCATGAGTTCACGCCGCGTCAGCGCAGGGGCGACCCGTTTGCTGTTGGTTTCAGTCTGCATGGCCGCCTTCCTCCTCGAACGCCAGTCCATACGTAACAGACGTGGCGTGCGGCGGTTGACAAGCAGCAGGAGTGTTGCATCCGCAGATGGATTTCCCGCGGTACAACAGCAGCCAAGCCTCGCGCGCTGGGATCGCCATCCCGCTCAAAGACGCAATGACACTCCTTTTGCGTCCTCTCCCCACGAACGTGGAGAGAGGGTATTCGTTATTCAAATCTCCGGTCGCATCTGCGGAAGTGAGCCGGGGATTTCAGCGCTTGCCTGTGGCAAACGCTGCCCGGTGAACCGGCGGGGGTGGGGCCCCGCCGACTTTTTCCGCCGCACGGGCCTCCATTCAAACCTCCGGTCGCATCTGCGGAA
>JAKEEJ010000173.1 GCA_022616655.1 Nevskiales bacterium
CGGAGGGACCGCGGGCGGGGGTTATGAAACCGGTTCTAGGGAGAACGCCACGTCAGCGCGCCGTAGAGCCCGACGTCCGGGGAAGCCGTAAGGCTCAAATCCTCCTGGAAACCGAGGTCGAACCGTGTGTTCGGCCCGGTCTGGATCTGCAGGCCCAGCGTCAGCGGCACGCCGGGACGCGACAGCGCGGTCAGTGTGCTGTCGTCGAACAGGCGGCTGTGGGCATACACCTGGGCAAGGACGTGCACTCTTTCAGTGAGCAGGGCCCTGATCCCTGCCCCACCAAACAGGATTTCGCGGTTCTGCTGCGCGGATAACACCTCGCCGCGCTCGTTCGCAGAAACTCCGGCCGCCAGAAATCCGCTCCAGCGCTCCGGCAGCGGCAACCCTGCCTCGAGCCACAGGGCGGCGCCGGGATTGTCACCGCCCATCAGCGAGCCGTCGCCGGTCGGCACTTTGAACATTCCGCGTAACGCAAACTGCGCGCCCAGACGGCGGCCGAGCCTCAGAGCGACATCGCCCAGGTCGGTGTCGGGTTCCTGCACGCTCAGCACCGTCACACCGCCGCGCGCATAGCGGTACTCATAGCGATTTTTCGGAGCCAGTTCCCGGCCGCCATTGGGGAAATCACCCCAGTCGTGAAATTCTTCAATCGCGCTATCCAGAAAACCGCCGCCCTGGATCAGCAGGGGAATGTCCAGACCGAAGTCCCAGCCATTCCCCAGCGCGCGGCGCTCACTCAGGATTAACCGCGCGGTTTCACCATCCAGAACAATGCATTCGCTGGCACACGCCCCCTCACTGACATATTCATTGGAAATATCCAGGAACACGCGGAGCTCCCGCTGACCCGCCGGCAGCACAGCCGGATTCCCCAGTTCTGGCAGCGCAAACCCGCGCGCCAGGGTCGCGGCATTGCCGCCGGGTGGAAAATCGCCGGCCATGACCGACCCTGCCATCAGCCCCAACACCCCCGCCCACAGACTCCGCATGCACCCACCCCCGATTGTTTGTGCCACCAATTTACCCGCATACAGGCAGGTCTGGTAGCATCGCCAGCCTTTCCGGACACCCTGGTTCGAGTCGGTCATGAAGTTCGTTACCGAAAATCTGCGGATCCGGTCCGTTCGCGCCGTACCCACACCGGCACAGGTACAGACCGAGCTACCACTGTCCGAAGCGGCGGCGCAGACCACCCTGCGCGCCCGTCGTGACGTGCAGCAGATTCTGCGCGGGCGCGACGACCGGCTGCTGGTCATTGTCGGGCCCTGTTCGATCCACGATCCGGCCGCGGCGCTGGACTACGCGCAACGTCTGCAGGCCCTGCGCGAACCGCTGGCGGGCGAACTGCTGGTGATCATGCGCGTGTACTTCGAAAAACCGCGGACGACGGTGGGCTGGAAAGGCCTGATCAACGACCCGGACCTGGACGGAAGCTTTCACATTGACCGGGGCCTGCGCGTCGCCCGCAAGCTGCTGCTGGACCTGAACGAACGCGGCATGGCGGCCGGCGTGGAATACCTCGACATCCTGACGACGCAGTATCTCGCCGACCTCGTGAGCTGGGGCGCGATCGGCGCGCGCACCACCGAATCGCCGTTGCACCGGGACATGGCCTCAGGCCTGTCGTGTCCGGTCGGGTTCAAGAACGGCACCGACGGCAGCGTGAAAGTAGCGGTGGATGCCGTGCTGTCCGCACGCACCCCGCACCGCTTCCTGTCGCTGACCCAGGACGGGCAGATTTCGATTTTCGAAACCACCGGCAACGAGGACAGCCACATCATTCTGCGCGGCGGCGCCTCCGGCACCAACTACGATGCACGCAGCGTGGACGCGGCCTGTGCCGCCCTGACCAAGGCCGGCCTGCCACCGCAGGTGATGGTTGATTTCTCGCACGCCAACAGCCAGAAAGACTACAAGCGTCAGATCGCCGTCGGTCAGGACGTGGCGCATCAGATCGCCGGCGGCGACCGCCGCATCATTGGTGTGATGATCGAGAGCCATCTGCGCGAAGGACGGCAGGAGATCGCCGCGCGCGCGCAGATGACCTACGGCCAGAGCGTCACCGACGCCTGCCTGCACTGGGACGACACCGTCGAAGTACTGCGCACCCTGGCCCAGGCTGTGACGCAGCGCCGTCAACGTCTGGCGGCCAGCGGCTAGTTCGCCCGGCACCGTCCGGCTCGCGGCCCAGACGCGCAGGCCCTGTACCTGCTCAGCCATCAATACCGACAACGGCTTGGTGCGCGTCAGTTCCTCTCGCAGATGCAGCGTCTTGAGCGTTTCGGTTTTTGAGCGCGCCTCGTACAACGCGGCCACGATGGACTGCTCAATTTCCGCGCCGGAATACCCCTCGGCCGATTTCGCCAGCGCCTCCACTTCATACCGGTCCGGCTTCAGTCCGCGGCTGCGCAGGTGAATGCGGAAAATTTCGCAACGCGTATCCTCGTCCGGCAGATCCACAAAGAAGATCTCGTCGAAACGACCCTTGCGCAGCAGCTCGGGGGGCAGAGCGGAAATGTCGTTGGCAGTGGCGGTCAGAAACACCCGGCTCTTGCGCTCGCTCATCCAGGTGAGCAGGGTACCGAGCACGCGCCGCGACACGCCGCCGTCGCCGGCACCGCCGTCGGGCGCCAGACCCTTCTCGATCTCGTCAATCCACAGCACGCAGGGCGCCATCGCATCGGCGGCCTTGAGCGAATCGCGCAGGTTGCGCTCGGTTTCCCCGTGAAACTTGTTGTAGAGCGCACCGAAATCCAGCCGCAGCAGCGGCAGACCCCAGCTGCCCGCAATCGCCTTGGCTGCCAGACTCTTGCCCGCGCCCTGCACGCCCAGCAACAGAATGCCCCTGGGTGAATCCAGCCCCTGGGCCTGTTCCGGCTGCAGAAACACGGCGCGCCGCAGCTGCAACCAGCGCTTGAGGTTCTTCTGCCCCGCCACGTTTTCAAACCGCCCGGTGTCCAGCTCCAGCGACAGCACCCCGGCCGCACCCAACGCCTCGTGCTTCAGCTTCAGCACCCGTTCCACGTCGGCCTGATTCAGCACGCCGTCGTCTCGGATCGCCTGCCGGATCAGCCGGCGCGCATCCTCCAGCGGCAGGCCGGCCAGGTGCTGCATCAGAACGCGCGCGGCGTCCTGTTCGCCGCGCAACTCGCCGCCCCCTTCGGACTTCCAGAGCTGTACTTCCTCGCGCAGCAGACGCCGGATCGCCTCCGCGCTGGCCAGCGACAGTTCAAAACGCGCGCTCAGGCGCTGCAAGTCCGGCGGCAACTCCACCCGGGGACCGACAAACACCAGCGTACGCGCCACCTTGTGGTAATCACGCGCGATCTCCTTGATCAACCGTTGATTGAGCGGGTTGTCCATGAACGGATGGGCGTCCAACAGGGC
>JAKEEJ010000174.1 GCA_022616655.1 Nevskiales bacterium
ATCAGGACCAGTTCACGGGAGACCACCGGCCAGGTGGTCTCCGGCAGCCCAATTTGTTTGGTACTCCTGGCAGCGAAGAAGCCCAGACTGCGCGCCAGCAGTTCACCGACCTCCTGGCGTAGGCTGAACCACGCCTTCGTTTCGTGGATGACCGCCTTCCCCCGCTCGCGCAGCGTGTCCAGGTCATCGGCGGCGATGGCGATGCTGATCTGGGCCAGATGCAGGGCATCCCCGGCGTTGATCTCGCTCAATGCCTTGCGGCAGTCGGCGATGCGCTGCACCGAACGGCTGTCCTCGCCGCGCACGCCCGACAGATGCACGTCGTAAGCTTGAATGATGCCTTCCAGCGCGTCGATGGCAGCGTTGCGTTCGTAGGTTTTCGGGATGTCTACCGCCAGCGCCAGGGGAAAGTTGAGCCGCAGCAGCGGCGGCAATGGCCGGAAGAAGTTCCAGGCCGAGGGCGCAAACTCGTAGCTGTTGAGCAGCGCCCACAGCGGACGGCCACCCGGTCGTCCCACCGGCGCCAGATGCCAGAAGGGAGCATCCCGGATTTCATATTTGCCGTTGAACAGCGCCGGCCATGCCCCCTCCACCACCGGGGTGTCGAAGGACGAGGCCATGCCGCCCGCCAGCGCCCGCGGATTCTGGTCACTCCAGACCGCCATGCCACACAGGGCGCGCTGGTATTCGGCGCTGTCGTCGAGCTGCTCGTAGTGACGGCGGTATTCCATGAGCAGGGTTGCCCGCTGCGGATCGCCGGTTTCCTTCGCGCTACGGCTGAGCGTGTTGATCTTCTCGTCGAGCGTGGCCGGCATCTGCCAGCACACAAAGCGCGCCGGGACATTCAACGTCCGCAGCCAGGTCGAGAAACGCGCCTGAAGCGACTGCACGCCTTCTTCGGTCGCGTGCAGCATGATGTCGAAGGGGTCGATCAGAAACGTCCGCACGTCAGTCATGCGGCGCCTCTTTCATCGGTGAATCGACAAAGACCAGCCCATCTGTCTCCTGGGCATGGGCGAAGGTGATCCACTCGCGCAGGTCGATGTCCAGGTCGGGGGTCGGCGGCGCAAAGACCCGCGCCCCGTCCAACCGCACCAGCTCCACCGGCAGTTCCAGCGCCTCCGCCAACTGCCCGATGGGACTGCGGGGATGTCTGGCGGCGGCCAGCAGCAGCGATCCGCGCAGGCGGTAAATCAGCCGCTCCCACAGTGGGATGCCGCCGTGCAGCCCGGTCAGGACGACGATGAGTAACGCCGTGACGACGGCGACCGGGATCGACCAGCCGGGCACCGCCAGGTTGAAAACCGTGTAGGTCATCCCGCCGCCCACCCCGCCCAGCAGCAGGCGCTTGAACGGGATACCAAACAAGCCCTTCTCGTCACGTAACAGGATGTGGGATTTGAAATCCGCTGCCATACGGGTCCTCCCTTGAACTGAGAAATGGCGGGGTGCGACTAACCCCCGCCGAACGGCCTGGCGCAATCAGGCAAAGGAAATGAGCGTGGTCACGCTCGAAGCGAAGATGACGAAGATCAAGCCCATCACCACCTGGTTGGCGGCTTTGGGATTGTCCCGCTTCCAGTCCCCGATCAAGGGCCAGCTCGACCCCATGTACATCACGCCCAGCCCGATGAAGCCGATCACGGCGATCAGCGGTGCGATGGTCTGCGCAGCGGTCTGCACATCCCCGAAAAACTGCTCAATGGCTGTAGACAGATCCAAAGGTGTTTCCTCCTCGATAGCGAGTCGACTCGTTATGGATAGGTTGGCCGGGTGGGAGGCGGCAGGCGGGCCGTCCGTGGGTGCGCCATGACACATGGGGGTCGCATCGCGCTGCTTACCTGCGTGGAGGGGGTCATCTGGCACGGTTGGGATCGCCGCTGCCGCCTCGTTCCCTGACCCTTTCAGCGTAGCCGATGGCGGCCTTCAAAGGAGGCGAGGATTACAGTTTTCGGCTGTAGGATTGCGGGGTTGCCATGAAAAATTACAGGTTTTAGAGCCACAAAAAACGCCCCCTGCCCTTTCTCACCGGCAGGAGGCGTTCTATGCTGCGAGCATACCCTATCGCTGGCGTGTGAGTTGGATGGCAAACCGGGTGCTGCCCGCCTGGAGCGCGGCGTAAGGTTCATCCACCCAGTACCAGACCAGCGTCAGGTTCACCGCCTGTTCCGGCAGCAGGTCGAAGGGCGGCATCCCCTCCGCCGGGTTACGTGGGCCGGGCGGATCGGGCGCATAGCCCAATGAGAGCCAGATGTCGTCCGGCGTAAAATGCACCGTCGTGGACTGACCGTTGTAAATCCGCAGCCGCGTCGTGATCTGCCCCTCAATCGTCGTCACGCTCACCAGCCGCACATCGATCCCGTCGTACTGCACCGCCAATTCCGGCGCGGAAAGCGTCAAGCGGAAAGACACCGCCTGCCCGCTGCCATCGGTAATGACCAACCGCCCACCGGGAAAGTCAGCGGGGACGAGATAGCCGACCGAGGCCGGGATCACGGCAAAAGCGGGTATGTCCAGCGGCAGCGCCCCGTACCCGGCAGGGTCGAGCGCACTCGCGTTGGACAGATAAACCTGCCCACCTGCATCATAGACTTCCATTCGCCACAATGACGTGTCCAGGCCATCGGCGCCGGCATGGACATCGAAGTCGAACACCAGAACTTGCTGTCCGGCGGGCAGATCGGGGGTGTCTGTCACCGTTTGTACATTCCGCAGGACAATCGCTACCTCGTCTCCAAGCGAAAGCGAGTCCCCCACCTGCCCTTCCTGGACATTGAGGCTCAGCCCGACCAGCTCGCCGCCGCGCGACAGTTCCTGGTCGGGTGGATAAGTCGCGGTAATGAGCGTGCGTGTCGCCGTTGGCAGACCATCATCATCGGTCTCTCCGATCAACAGCAGCACTAAACCCGGTCCCACCTGGCGAAAGATGCGGGTATCGCTGCGGCGCACCTCCGACTTCGCCGCGAACTCGTAGCGCAGGATCGCGCCGGTGTTCATCGTCAGGTTGAAAATCGCACCTTCTTGCATCGCATTGAACCAGGCGGCGTTCTCCTCCGACCAGGGGATACCGATCACCGGGCGCACCGACATGCCGTTGACGAAGGAGGCGATGTCGGGATTGGGGTCGTAGTTCCATTCGGCAGCCCGCACCACCCGGCGCTGCACCACCCACACGCGCGGCGGCGCGTTCCCATCGGGCAGGACCACCTGCAAATTGACCGGGTAAGCGACCGCGCGCGCCGAGTCGCCGCCGGTAATCACGTCGTCCTGCGCTTCCAGCGCCAGCGGAGTCGGCGTGGGGCTGACTTCGGGGGTCGGGGTGTGGGAGGCTTCCGCCGTGACCTCCGCTTCGCCCGAACGCGACCCATCGCCCAGCAGCCGCGCCAAGAGGAAGATCACAAAAATCAGCGCCAGCAGCGCGAGTGCCATTATCACTTTCGGCGAGGGTTTGCCGCCCGCCGCCGTGCTGCCGTCTTCGACCAGATCGGGGATTTCGTTCTCCCGCGCCGCGTCTTGTACCCGCGCCGGGGTGCGCGCCCAACGCGACCCGACCGGCACCAGCGCCGACTCCGCGTAGCGGCGCAGCAGCTCGGCGGCCACCTGCCGCTCCAGCGCGTCGGAGCCAATCGCCCCGGCATTGCGGACTTCACGGTCATAAGCGGCGCGGTATGCTCGCTGGCGGTCAGTGGGCACTAATTCCCACAACGCCTGCAATTCCGCCAGTGAAAGCTGCTGAAGTTCGTCTACCGTGTGATAGCGCAACTGCTCGATCATCCCTTACCGCCCCCCGTGATGCTGCCACTGCCGCCCAATGCGGACTGTTTCTTCATGGCCGCGTCGTAGTCGTCGCCCGCGCCGGTCGGCGCGTTGACCGCAATCGCCGGCTGGACGGTCACACTCGGCTCAACTATCACCAGCGGCTGTGACGCCTCCACCGGCACGCGCACCGCGCCGAAAGCGGTGATCTCCGGCGGCAGCATCTGCGCCGAGTGTTCCAGCCTGTCCACCTCATCGCGCGCCTTGAGCCACGAGACGTTCTGCGTGGTCTGCACCTGCTTGTCCAGCAGCTCGCGGGTTTCCGGCTGCAGCTTGCCTTCCGGCGAGGTCTGCACCTCACGCACGACCTGCTCGGTCTGCTGCGGAGTCAGCCCGAGTTTCAATGCCTGATCGAGGAACAGGCCGAAACGCGCCAGGTCACGCTGCACCGGTGAGCCACTACCCTCTTGGGGTGTCACCCCCAGCACCTGCGCCATGCGATCCGCCACCTGAAGATGATTCACGCCGGCATTCTGCGGCTGACCGGATCCTTCGCGTTCGTTTCGCACCTGCCCCACCACGTCCGCCATCACCCCGGCGACGTTAGGAATACCGGCGACCCGGAGCTGGCCGACCATCATCTGCGCCTGCGCCGCCCGCGCCAACAGATCGGCGGCAGCTTCCAGACGCGCTGCCACCTGTCCCAGGCGACCCGCATCCTGCTGCCCGTCTTCCTTGAGCATCCCACCCAGCGGCGAATGGGCGCCCGTGTGAGCGCGCATCACGTCCGAGATGTGCTGCTCCATCTCCTCGCCCTGCATCTCGGCGGCATAGTCGCTGCGCTGCTGGCGGCGCTCTTCATTCCGATTATCTTCGCTGTCCGTCACCGGCAGCGGCGCGAGCGGGGTAAACGTCCCCATGCGCCAGCGCGCCGGGCTGACGCCGCCCACCGGCAGCAGCTCGCCGTCTTCGCCCTCGACGAATTCGGGATCACCGGCACGCATTCCACGCTGGCCGCGCCGCGCGCCGCGCGGCAGTGTCCACTTCTCTAGACTATCGCCCACTGCCGGGACGAGCATGGGACGGTTGACCACCTGACCCTGTTCGTTGTACTCCGCTTTCGCCGGGTCACGGTCGCTCAAGAGCCGGGCGCCCACCAGCGGGCCGGTGACTCGTCCGACCAACGGTACGTTACGCGCCACCTGGCGGGTGATGCCCCCTTCGGTGAACTGTTCTGCCGCTTCGCCCAGCGGCGTGTTGCGCGCCCCCGGCAGATAGGCCAGCGTCCGCGCTGCGCCGCTCAGGGTCTGTGAACCGCCCAAGGTCACACCTGCCGCCTGGGCCATCGTCGCCCCACGATTGAGCGCCGTCATGCCGGCCATCGCACTGGAACCCACCGTGACCGCCGCGCCGGCGGCTAAAGCACCCACACCGGCGGTCGCCAGCGCTGCCGTGCCCGGCGCGACCAGCACGCCACCGGTGGCCTGACCCATCGCATTGAACAGCCGGTTGAGCGCGTTCCAGACCGCCTTCACGCCCGACCAGAGTACGATCAGCATGAAGACCAGGCAGATCAAGCCGATGCCCAGCGTTACGATGCCGCTGCCCGAAGCCGTGCCTGCCAGGAAGAAGGCCACCACCAGCGACTGCACCAGGGCGATCACCACCGTCTGCACGATCAGTTCAATCCATTGATCCACAATGGAACGGGCGATGACCTCAGTTTTCTTGAAGAAGGCAAACAGGATTGCCAGGCTGAAGGACAGGAAGGTGATGCCCATCGCAATCGTGATGAGCAGGTACACCATCTGCTCGACCACGCCGAACAGCACCAGCGGCCAGGCGGTCAACATGCGGCCATGCGCCGAGGCGGCCATGGCAATCGAGGCCGCCCGTTCGTCGTCATCCATCTCGTCGAAATAATAGGGTGAGCGTGTGACATCGAAATACGAACCGTCGAAATACCACTCTTGCGGCACCGGGCTGATGTACGCGCCGGTGATGGGATTGAGCAGACGGGCTGGACAGCCGGGCGAGAAGACCGGATAGGGATAGCCCATCACGTCAGGACCGTCGGCGCGCAGATAGGCCAGTGCCACGTCCAGCCCGTCAATGCCACCCGGCCCGGTCGCACCGGGCAGGTAGACGCCCAGATAATCGCATAGCGGCCCCAACGCCAGATCGGTCGTCTCGACCTGATCGAGCGAGCCAAAGGTCGCCCCCATATTGTCCTGCAACCCCTGAAGCGTGCTCAGGTAGAATCCCTGCGCAATGCCGGTGCGGAAGTCGTTCATACCGCGATACAGTGCCGGACCCAGCGTGAAGAACAGCGCCCCCGCGATGTACCACAGGATCGCGCTGCGGAAGTTGACCACTTCCAGCCAGATGAAGGCCGCCAGCAGATAGGTCAAACCGAGAATCAGCAGCGCAATGACGAAGGCGAAGCTGACCGCCACGCTCAGGCTGGCGTTGGTCTGCGCAATCAGCGGCGCGAAGGCGTTTTCCAACAGCCACCCGTTGACCAGTTCGATGGTGTAGCCCATCATCAGCAGGCCGCGCAGCAGGCTCCAGTGCAGCCCGGCTAGGCTCAGGATAAGGTTGTACCAGAAGGTGTCGATGGCGACCCGCAGTCCGCCGAGAATGTCCATCGAAGCCGATCTCCCTGCCTAAGGCGCCACGTCGCCCGAACAATACGGGTTGGTCTGGTTCGTCCAGGTGATGACGCTGCTGCCTTCTGTCACCGTCGGGTCGAGCGTGAAGGTGAAGCGGCGGGCAGTTCCGGCGGGCGCGAAGGCCGCGAAGCGGAAGGTGCGCGTCTGCCCCCGCGCCAGCGTGTACACGTTGTTGTCGATGGTCAGAGCGGCGGCATCCGCTGCCGCCTGCGACGATCCCCACGTCCCGACGATATTGCCGCTGGCCGTGGTTACTTCACTCAAAACCATCTGCACCGCCGGAAAGACCTGGTAATCCCCCGTCCCGGCATTGCGGACTTCGAGCTGCCAGGCATACACCCGGCGCGGCGCGCCGTCACTGCCGGGAGGCGCGGCGTAACTCTGCACGTTCTGCAAACGGAAGCGCACCCGCACCGGCGAGGTGGCCCCACCCACAAACACCGCATCGCCAACGTAGAAAGGCTGCGGCGGCGTGATGACGTAAGGGGTTGGGGGTGGCGGCAGGGTTGGCGACGGTGTGCCCGCCAGTGTGGTCGCGGTTGGCTGTGGGACTGCCGTCGGGCAGGTATAGACCGGCGCGTCCGCCAGCGGTGTCCCGGCGCAGGCCAGCGCCGCAAACACCATGAAGATGGGCGCGACCAGCACGTAAATCGAGCGCAGCAGCATGGTTCGCCGCACCTGCTCGAATGTCAG
>JAKEEJ010000175.1 GCA_022616655.1 Nevskiales bacterium
GTCGAACAGCGTACCGATCTTGACCTACTGATCCTTGACGTCGAGACCAACGGCGGTATTGACGCCTCCGAAGCGGTGCGTCTGTCCGCCCGTATTCTGCGCGACCAGTTGGGCGTGTTCGTGGACCTGCAGGCCGAAGCTCAACCGCCCCAGGCGGCAGGCCCGGACAAGCTGTCGCCCATTCTGTTGCGCTCGATTGACGATCTCGAGCTGACCGTGCGTTCCGTCAACTGCCTCAAGGCCGAAAACATCTACTTTATCGGCGATCTGGTGCAGCGTACCGAGGCCGATCTGCTCAAAACGCCGAATCTGGGCAGGAAATCGCTGAGCGAGATTCGCGATGCGCTGCGCACGCACAATCTTGATCTCGGCATGACGCTTGAAAACTGGACGTCACCGAAGGTGGCCGCGTAGCGGCCATCCCGGGCGCAGTGAGGGATCTTCTCAGTAACGGTAAGCACTTAGGAACAAGAGAAAACGATGCGCCACCACATCGCCGGCAATCATCTGGGACATTCGGCAGCCCATCACAAGGCCAATCTGCAGAACCTGGCCGTGGCCCTGTTTGAGCACGGCTTGATCAAAACCACGCTGGCCAAGGCCAAGGCTCTGCGCCGGACGGCCGAGCCGCTGATCACCCGCGCCAAAACCGATTCGCTGGCCAACCGCCGTCTGGTGTTTTCGCGTCTGCGCGACCGCGATGCGGTGACGCGTCTGTTCGCCGAACTGGGACCGCGCTACCGGACCCGTGCCGGCGGATACACCCGGGTTCTGCGTTGTGGATTCCGCGCGGGTGACAGTGCGCCCATGGCCTACATCGAGCTGGTGGATCGCCCGCCCGTGACGGTTGCCGCCAGCCCAGCGTCGGCCAGGAAGGCCAGGAAAGGGAAACCCGCGCCGGCGGCTGAAAAATCAGCCAAAGGTGGGATAACCACCGCTGCAAAGAAAGTTCCGGTCCGGCCCGAAACGGTCGTGCCGGCTGCTGCTGGCACCGGGACGGCCGCCACTTCCGGGCAGACGGTCTCGGGGGAAAAGACCAAGAAGAATCTGTTCCAGAAAACACGGGACCTGTTCAAGAAATGAGTTTTCGGCGCGGTTCTCCGAGCTTATTATCGAGTCGTAACAAGGGTCTGCGTTGCGCCATGTTCACGGCGGTGCCGTTGCTGCTGTGCGGTTGCGTTGTCTATGCGCCGCTCAACCTGTCGTCACCGGGCCCTGGCGATCTGGAAGAAGAGACGGTGCTTGGCAAGAAGGGCCCGAAAATCGCGATGATCGAGGTGGCGGGCCTGCTTTCCGATCGGGACCGTCACAAGCCACAGCTGCCGAGCCTGGTGGCCGAAGTGCGCAACGCGCTCGACCGTGCCGCCAAGGACGAACAGGTGGTGGGTGTATTACTGCGCATCAACACTCCTGGCGGCACGGTCGCAGCCAGTGACACCTTGTACCACCAGATTGAACTCTGGAAACGGCAATACCAACGTCCCGTGTTCTCGTTTCTGAACGGTCAGGCGACCTCGGGAGGGTACTACGTGGCCATGGCCAGCGACCGCATCATCGCGCATCCCGCGGTGCTCACCGGCTCTATTGGCGTCATCATGACGGGCCTGAGTTTCGAAGGCCTGATGGACCGGTTCGGCGTCCGGGATCAGACGCTCAAGAGCGGATCCTACAAGGATGCCGGCTCGCCATTTCGCGACATGAATCCGGTGGAGCGTGCACAGCTGCAAAGCGTGATCAACACCTACTTTGCGCGTTTCCAGGATGTGGTAGCGGCGGGACGGCCGGCGCTGGCGCGCGAGACGATCGCCACGCTGTCGGATGGCCGCGTGTATTCCGCGCAACAGGCATTGGACCATGGGTTGGTGGACCGGCTCGGTTACCTGGAAGAGGCCGTCGCAGAACTGAACAGGCATCTGGGCATCAGCGAGTCGCGCGTGGTGGTCTACAAGCGCGAGAATCAGATCAAAGAGAACCTTTACAGTGGCGCGCCGGATCTGCCTGTGCAGACGGCGGGTTGGGCGGCGCTTCTGCCCCTCGGGCGTAGTGACCTCGAGCCCGGCTTCTACTACCTTTGGCCGGCCGCCTTGACGCCATAATCCGCGTGCGCGCTGGGCGGAACGTCAGCCGGCAGGAACAGGGTCAACAGCGTATTCAGATGTCGCCAGCCCAAGGCGCTGGCCCGGACGCGACTCTCATCCTCCTCAAGGAGGCCGTGCCGGTGGGCGTTGTTCAGCGCGGGATGGAGGACACTTCCTGGCAAGCCGGTGCGTTGCTCAAATTCAGCGACGCGGAAACCGGCACGCAATCGCAGCGCATTCATGCAGAATTCAAAGGGCAGCTCGGCTGATGCGACGATCCGGCTTTCCTGAAGTCCGGCCGGTGTCCCGGCGTGTTCGAGAAAGCGCTGGGGATGACGCTGGCGCGCGCGGCGTTCAATTCCGCCCGTGTCCGTGCGCTTGCCGTGTGCGCCGGCTCCGATACCGAGATAGTCGCCGAATTCCCAATAGTTGAGATTGTGGCGGCACCGACGGTCGGTGCGGGCGTAGGCTGAAACTTCGTACTGACCGTAACCGTGATCGGCCAGAATCCGTTCGCCGTGCTCCTGAAGGGTCCAGGCCAGGTCGGCATCCGGAAGGCACGGCGGATGGGCGTGAAACTCGGTGTGGGGCTCAAGCGTCAGGTGATAGTACGACAGATGCTCCGGTGCTAACGCACAGGCCGCACGGACGTCGCGCTCAGCCTCCGACAGTGTTTGTTCGGGTAGCGCGAACATCAGATCAAGGTTGATGTTGGTGAAGCCCGCTCGGCGGGCCAGATCCACAGCGCGCCGCGCGTCTTCGGGCCCGTGGATGCGCCCCAGCGCTTTGAGATGTTTTTCGTTGAAACTCTGCACGCCAATGGACAGGCGGTTTACACCGGCAGCGCGGTAGTTGCAGAAATTTCCCGCGTCGGCGGTGCCAGGATTGGCCTCCAGCGTGATTTCGATGTCCGGCGCGAAGCGCAGACGCTTCGCGCAGGCGTCCAGCAGGCAGCCAACCGCTTTTCCGGAAAAAAGACTGGGCGTGCCGCCGCCCAGAAAAATGCTGAACAGGGGACGGGATTCGTGTTTCCGCAGCTCGAAATCCAGATCGCGGATCAGCGCTGCGATGTAATCCGTTTCAGGAATTTCTCCACGCACCGCGTGCGAGTTGAAATCGCAGTACGGACACTTGCGCACACACCAGGGAAAGTGCACGTAGAGCGACAGGGGTACGGGAACCGGCAATGAGTGCTCCGGCGGGAATGGCAGACTATCCGTCCCGCCACCGCGCGATCAGTTGCGCCGCCGCGCGTGCCCGGTGGCTGAGGCGATTCTTTAGAGCCGGATCCAGCTCCGCCGCGCTTTGGCCGTGACTCCCGACAAAAAACAGAGGGTCGTAGCCGAACCCATGGTGGCCGCGTGGCTGTAGGAGGATGCGTCCGCGCCAACGCCCCTGGGCAACAACCGGAAGCGGGTCATCGGGATGCCGGATGAAGACCATTACACAGACGTAATGCGCACCGCGGTGCTCGTCTGGAATACCGGCCAGTGCCTGTAGCAGTTTGGTGTTGTTTTCGGCATCGCCGGCCCGTGGGCCGGCGTAGCGGGCGGAATGAATGCCGGGGGCACCGTTGAGCGCGTCCACGACAATCCCAGAATCATCGGCCAATGCCGGCAGGCCGGAGACTTTGGCCGCGTGGCGGGCTTTCAGCAGGGCGTTTTCAATAAACGTCGGGGCGGTTTCTTCCACCCCGTCGGCGCTGAATTCCGAGACCCGGTGCCAGTGGAAGTTCAGCGGTTCCAGCAGGGCCTGCAGCTCGGCCAGCTTTTTGCCGTTGCGACTGGCAAACACCACGTCCGGCACGGTTATTCTGCCAGCGCTTCGCGCTGGGCTTTGAGCAATTGCTGAATGCCGCGACCCGCCAGGTCCAGCATGGTATCGAGCTCGGCGCGCCGGAACGCATGACCCTCGGCGGTCCCTTGCACCTCGATGAAGCCGCCGGCCTCGTTCATGACGACGTTCAGATCGGTTTCAGCGCCGGAGTCTTCCGCATAATCCAGGTCCAGTACCGGGACGCCGCCGCAAATACCGACCGAGATGGCTGCCGCCTGGCCGTGCAGCGGATTTTTTTTGATCTGCCCACGCTTGAGCAGAACGGTCACCGCGTCTGCCAGCGCCACGTAGCCGCCGGTGATGGCCGCCGTGCGGGTCCCTCCGTCGGCCTGCAGTACGTCACAGTCCAGCGTCAGGGTGTAGGGAGCCAGCGCATTCAGGTCCAGCACGGCACGCAGCGCGCGGCCGATGAGCCGCTGGATTTCCAGCGTGCGGCCGCCCTGTTTGCCACGTGCCGCTTCGCGTGCGCTGCGTTCGTGAGTGGCGCGCGGCAACATTCCATATTCGGCGGTGAGCCAGCCGCCGCCCTGCTCTTTTTTCCAGCCCGGCACGCGATCCTCCACACTGGCGGTGCACAACACCCGGGTGTCGCCAAACGCAACCAGTACGGAGCCTTCCGCGTGCCGGGTGTAATGGCGGACAAAGCTCACCGGTCGGATCTGATCGGGCGCGCGGCCGGAAGGGCGGGTCATGGGATTTGAGTACGGAACAAGGGCGCAAGTATAGCGCCCGTCTTAGAATGCTCCCATGGATATTGAAGAGCTGATTGAAAATTTCCAGGCGCTGGGTCCCTGGGAAGAGCGTTATCGTTACCTGATTGAGCTGGGACGAAAACTGCCGCCGTTTCCGGAGGCGGAAAAAACCGAGGCCAACAAGGTGCGGGGCTGCATGTCCCAGGTGTGGCTGATCTCGGGGTTGAATCCGGGGCCGCCGGTGACGCTGGAATTCCGCGGCGATTCGGATGCCCACATCGTCAAGGGGTTGATCGCGCTGTTGTTCAAGCTCTATTCCGGACATACCCCCCGAGAGGTCGTGGCACTGGATGTCAAGTCGGTGTTCGAGCGGCTGGGTCTGGAAAATCACATCACGATGAATCGCCGCAACGGTTTTTATTCCATGGTGGAGCGCATCCGCTCCCTGGCGGTGCAGGAGCTTGCGGCGTGAAGAAATCCAACATCAAAATCAACATTCCCATTTGTTGCACTGCACACAGAGGATTCCATTGACCGAAAGGGGGGGACTGCTTAGCATGACCCTGTGAGTTTCAGATGCTGGAGGACAATGATAATGAGAGTTGCCTTGATAATGGCGCCGGTCTTGAGTATGGGGTTCGCCCTCTTTTCTGTGTCTGGATCTGCCGCTGCTCCAACCCGTTCATCGTGCGACTATGACGTCAAGCGGCACTGCCCCAATACCAGTGCCGCCAACCGCCTGGAGGTCACGGCCTGTCTCAAAGCCCATGAGCCCGTGCTGACTCCGGCCTGTCTGCAGTACCTGGATTTCACCGCCGCCTTTACCAAGGCCTGTAATAACGATTTCAAAACGCATTGCCAGGGGACAAAAACCGACCCCGCCGGCATCGTTGGCTGCCTGAAGCAGAAAAAGCAGATGCTTTCTCTCGATTGCAAAAAATTGCTTGAACGCATTCTCGCGCCACCTCCTTAGATAACGAAAATGAGAGAGATAACGAAAATGAGAGCCGCCCTGGTAAGGGCACTGGTCTTGGGCATGGTGTTCCCCCTTTTTTCTGTACCGCTCTATGCCGACGTCCCGAAGCGGTCGATGTGCGACTACGACATCAAGACGCATTGCCCCAACACCAGCGCAGCCGACCGCCGGGAAATCACGGCCTGTCTCAAGACCCATGAATCCATCCTGACGCCTGCCTGCCTGCAGTACTTGGACTTCAGCGAGAACTTTGGCAAGGTGTGTGCAGATGATTTCAAAACACATTGTAAAGGTGCAGGAACCGATTCCGGCGGCAGAGTAAATTGCTTGATGCAAAAGAAACAGGCGCTTTCGCCGGCCTGCAAGAAGCAGGTGGACCGCTTTTCCAAGCCGGCTCCCTGACGCGGGGCGCGGCGCCCCTCTCCATTAAAATTTCGGAGTCTGAAGCGCTGGCCTTGAACGGCGGCAGTATCATGCTGTTGATTACGCTAGAGAAATCCGATTGACCGGGGGCGGTGGGCGTACATCAGCTTGCCTGAAACAAAAAGAAAATTTGATCACGCCCGCCTGCAAGAAGATGGTTGATCGCGCACTGTCGCCCTGAACGGGGCTGGTCGTATCCGGCTTTGTGAACGCTAGCCCGCATTTCTCACAAGGGGATCGAGCGATTGGCCGTCGGCGAGGAGCCGGATGGCGCCGGCCTGGAGCGAGCGGCCATAGCTTTGACTATGGCCCGAGTGAAGGCCAAGCCAGGCGGCCCGCAGGCAGGCCAGCGCCGATCCAGCCGGAGCATCACATGACAGGTTGTCAGCGGAGTACTGCACGGCAAGCCATTCGATTACTCTCGACAGGCGGGGGATGCTCCGGCGCCTCCGTGAGAAATGCGGGCTAGGCCGGCCGGAGAAGGGTCCAGACATTGGACAGCTCGCCCTTGAGTACGCGCTGACGCCGGGTGTCATTGGCGGCAAGGGCTTCGAGACTGTGGCGGATGTCGAGATTGATCCAGCCGTCCAGGTAATAGCTGTGCTCGACGGTACCGCTGACAATCTCCGAGCAATCCACCTGCTGGATTTTGTTGTGCATCAGGGCTGGACGGGCGGCGCCGTGGGTGCCCAGACGCTCCGGATTGCCCTTGGTGTAGTCAGAAACGTACATGGCGAGGTCGCCGCGGTTGTAGTACAGGGTCACCTCGCGTGCCAGTTCGTGGACACGTCCCAGAGCCCCCTCCGGTTCCAGGGCATTTTCGTCCACGTCCGGAGCGCACAGAAAAATGTTCTCAAACAGCCGCGGCAGGGCGTTGCCGGGTGTGTAACGGTCCATGCGGCCGAGGGCGTTCTGCAGCACGTAATTGCCCATCGAGTGGCACAGCAGGTGGAGACTCTGGTCGCATAGTGGCGTGCCTTCGGCACGGGCCCGGCCGCGCAGATTGATCAGAAAGTCGCGCAGCTTCAGAAATCCGCGCCCGATGGCGTACCCGGAGGCCTTGGCCTCGCTGCGGTCGGACTTGTAGGAAGCGAAAGGCAGGGCCATGCCGTCCGACGGCCAGGTGAACAGCACCACGGAAACCGTCTGTCCGGGATCGGCACCGTCGTTGCGGTTGAGCGCGAGTTGCAGTGCCAGTGCGGAGCCCACCGCTTCCGGCCAGGAGACGTTGAACCCGTGGACGTACACCAGCACATCACTGCCCTTCAGCATCAGGTCCTGCACCTCCGCGAACAGGGCCCTGGAGCCCAGCCTGGCTTCCGGTTGTGCGGAGTCACTGACGGTGGCGTCGAGCCTCTCCGGGTAGGCGTGGATGTCCGCTTTTTTCGCACAGCCGGAAAGATATTGGGCCAGTTCCGTGCCCTGGCCGCGACCCATCTTCTCGTGCGAGGCGTCCAGGAATTGCGTGATGCGTGCCGCATCCGCGTTGACCCGGACGCGCCCGAAGCGGAGATTCTCCAGCCCGTCGGCACTGAATGCCGTTCCGTAGCCGCGGGGTCTCCAGCGGTCGGTGCCGATGTGGCGGCGATTGGTGGCGTAAAACAGATTCAAGGCAGTGTTGGCCATTGCCGGGTCCCTCGTCCGCGGGGTTCAGCCCATTCTGTTACAGGGGCTTAGGGCCTGTTAACAATTATCCGATCGCTGCGTTGCTTCCCAGAAACGCGCCAGACTAGGCGCGAGGTGCGCCGCTTAGTGAGTCTA
>JAKEEJ010000176.1 GCA_022616655.1 Nevskiales bacterium
AATAAGAAACGCGTTCCGTGATGTGCGCCACGGCGACGGTCACCATTTTCTGCAGCGCCTCTTCCACGGGTGTGTTCTGAAAGTAGGTCAACACACTGGGCAGGTCCACGTGGGTGTCGTTGCCGCGCAGGTAGGCGTCGAAATTCATTCCGAAGCGGGTGTTGCGGCCTTCCACGGCCACGGCTGACAGCACGCGACCGCTGCGCGCGTCAATGACCCGCAGGTCCATGGCGACGTGGCCGCGCGCCAGGCGCAGGTGCAGCAGGCCGAAGCTGCCGCGGCTGTCCAGCGGTACCGGAATGGGCAGGGCGCCGCCCTCCACGCCGGCATCGAAAGCGGTCAGGGCGCCCAGCACAATCAGTTCCGCGCCTTCCAGTTCGCCCCGCGGGATGCGGGTGGCATCGCCGGCACGCGCGGACTGGGAGAACTCCTGCTCGCTGATGATTTCATTCAGCCCCGCACGCTCCAGGACAATAAAGCGATCCACGTTGAACAGTTCGGTCACCAGCATGTCCTGAATGCCCTGCGTGATGGCCGTGGGGTGCAGTTGCTCCTCGATCACACGCGAGGCGTTGATCAAGCCCAGTTGATGCGTCAGGGATTTCTCGGAGGCCGGATCGGTTTTGTCAATGATGCGGCCGACCGCGACGCGGTACTGGTCGCCGGCTGCAGGTTTGGCTTGCGCGCTGCCAATGCTGGCCCCGGCTCCTTTTGAGACCACCGCTCCCGAGGTGCACGCGCTCAGGGCCAGAGACAGGGCAATGAGACTGCAACGCCACATGATGCGGTCTTACCACCCACTGGCACTGGCGCGCGTCGCGCGCGGACTCACAGCTTCGTGTTGACGATGTGCTGGACGGCGGTTTCGATGCAGTTTCGGATCGCGGCTTCCATCGGCGTTTTACTGTAGGCGCCCAGTCCGAAGGGCAGGGAGGTCCCCCCGGACCACACCAGACCCACGCTGCCTCTTGCGGAAGTGCCCTCGACGGTGGTGGCGTTGACCACGCGGCCGGTTTTGGCGTCCAGGATGCGCAGGTTGACCGCCATGCAGGCCTGCTTGCCCGAGACGATAATCGCCGAGCCGCCCTTGCAGTTGGGATCGAACTGGGTGATCGAACCGCGGATCAGCAGTTCAGCACCTTCCAATTCGCCGATGGGAGCGGCGGTTTCCTTCTTGAAGCGGCCGGTGTTTGCCAGGTCCTGCTCGGCGGTAACCTCGGACAGGCGCTCGCGTTCCAGTACGATGAAGCGGCCGGTGTTGAACAACGCGTCGCTCAGCATGTCCGACAGGCCCTGGCCGATTTCGGACGTGCCCAGACCGGCGCGGTATTCGAACGCCGACACCGCGATGCGTTTCTGCGGGCCGTTCCAGGGCGCAGCCTGGGCCTGCGAAATGGTCTGACCGCCGCTGGAGCTGACAACGGTGGCAGAACTGGTGTAGCACGCGCTCAAAACAACGGGCACAAACGTCATCAGAGTGAGACGAATCGGGTGCATACAGTCCTCCTCCAGGGCGGGTACCGGGTACGGCCGGCGGCGTCAGGTTTTGCGCAGGCGATTGGGGTCTTCGGACTTTACCACCAGCGTGGGTTGTGTGCTGCTCATTTGGGGCCGGACGGCGTGTTCGGGCACCTCGGGCAGGGCGCGTCCTTCCGAGCGGTATCGATCGGACAAGGCCTGGAACCAGAGCCGGACGGTGCCGTTGGGAATCAGGGCGGAGTCGTTCTCCTGCCGCCCTTCGTCGTTCCAGATCAGGTCCCAGGGTGTGCCCACGGCCCGGATCTGCTGTGAAATTTCAAAAGCCTGCAACGTGCCGTAGATGTCCCACACCCAGGCCAGCAGTCGTACCGCAGGATCCTCGTGCGGCAGCCGGGGAGTTATTTCCGTCATCAGGCCGCGCCCCTCGTCCATTTTTGTGAACCCGAGCCAGCCGTCGGTATTCCGGGTGCCCCAGCAGCCGGCTTCGCGCAGCTCGGGAACGAAAACGCCTGCACGGGCGGCGCGCACGGCATTGTCGAGCAGATGCTTGCCGGTCAGGCCCAGCCACCAGCCGTGGGCAAAGTAAACCAGGCCGTGCAGCTTGACCGGCGGCAGTTCACGGATCTTGTACTTGCGCGCAAGCGCAATGAAGTGATTGGCGATGGCCAAGGCTCTGTCCATACCGACGCAGGTCAAATCCTTGAATATGAAAGGCATATGTTGCGCTGCAACGCGCCAATGAGCAATCCGCGGCGGTTGGGCGCCCGCGCGGCCCGTGCGAACAGGCGCTACAACGGCAGCCAGGAAACTTCGGTTCCGCCCGGCCACCCATCCGGCGCCGGTGGCAGCAGAACCAGCGCCTGCGCCTCGGCCAGGTTGCTGAGCATGTGGGAGGATTGCCGCGGCAGGTTCCGCAACACGACGGAACCGTCGGGTGAGACCAGGAGTTTCATGCGCAGCCACAGATGCTTGGCGGCATCGGCGCGCACCGCCTGCGCCAGCCGTCCTCTGTAGAAGTGCGGACCGGACTCGGACAGTCCTTCGAGGACGTCGAGACCGCGCCGCACATAACTCAGCAGGTTCACCAGCACCGAAGCCGGATTGCCGGGCAAACCGAACAACGGTACGCCGTGGCGCTGCGCGACGTACAGCGGCATGCCGGGCTTCTGGGCGACCTTCCACAGAATCCGTTCGGCGCCCAGCGTTTCTGCCGCCGCCGGCACGTAGTCAAGATCGCCGACCGAAACGCCGCCGGTGGTGATCACCAGATCGCTGTTCTGGAGTGCCCGGTCCAGACTTTCGCGCACCGCGTCCACGCGGTCCGGCACATACGCCAGGGTGAACGAGGTGCAACCCCAGGTCCGCAGCCAGGCGCTGAGCAGCGGGCCGTTGGCATCGGGGACCTGGCCCAGGCGCAGGGGCGTACCCAGGGGTACCACTTCGTCACCGGTCATCAGCAGCGCGAGGCGCGGCGTACGATGAACAAAAACATGCTCCACGCCGGCCATGGCCAGTGCCGCGAGCAGCCCCGGCGTGAGGCGTGCACCGGCGTCGGCAATGACCGTGCCGGCGCTCAGTTCCTCGGCCTGGCGGCGCACGTCGCTGCCGGCCGCAACGGGCTGTGGCACACGGAGGCGGTCGCCTTCGCGCACGGTCCACTCCTGACGTACCACGGTGTCGGCATTTTCGGGCAGCAGCCCGCCCGTGAAAATCCGCAGGGCGGTGCCGGGCGGCAATTGTGGCCGATGGTCGTGGCCGGTGGCGGCCACCACGCCGGCCACAAGCAGGGATGCGTTTTCAAGATCCACGGCGCGCACGGCGTACCCGTCCATCGCACTTTGATCGACGCGCGGCCGGTCCCGTGCCGCGCGCGCCGGTTCGGCCAGCACGCGGCCGAGGGCCTGCAACAAGGGCACGGATTCACCCGGCAGCGGCCGCAGACCGGCGCCGCTGATGCGGCGCAGCGCTTCTTCAACCGGGATCATGTCGTGCAGACTAAAAGAGACAGTGGTCAATGGCACTACCTTAAACAGAAAATACACCCTCTCCCCCATTCTGGGGGAGAGGGGATTTCTTCTTAAGGCAGT
>JAKEEJ010000177.1 GCA_022616655.1 Nevskiales bacterium
CCGTGGCCGTGACCGTGGTCACCGCCGTGCTGTTTTCCGCCACGCTGACGGTGGCCGTCGCCGCCCCGCCGTTGCTGGTGATCACCGGGTCGTTGTCGTTGGGTCCGGGCGGTGCGGGGGGTATTGCTCCTACCAGAAAGGCGATGAAATCGTCGCTCAGTTGTTCCGGCGCTTTTTCACCTGCTGGGACATAGACTTCCGCATCGAACGCGTCTCCCACTCTGAACAGGACAAAAGACGGTTCTGGAGATGAGAGGTTGGTGTTGGGTCCGTGAGCTCTGAGAGACGATTCTTCTATGTCTTTTTTTGAATCAGACTCCAGTTCGGTTTCCGGCAAACGAACGACCCGTGTTTCCTCTGAGAGGCCGGCAAGGAAGTATTGAGCACCGTCGGTACTCTTCAGAACCAGTAGACTCTGGTCGCTCTGGTTCTGATCAAACTGGGCTTGAGTCCCAGCAGGTAACACAACATGATCGCCGGGCGCCAGCTTGAGTGTAGCCCCAGCCTTTAACAGGAATTTCTTCGACGCTCCGTCCGTGGACCAAACCGTCACTGACAGTGCCACGTTTCCCCCCATCAAACTCCGCTTAACCCACCTTTCGACACATAGATCGCAGTGGGAAAGCATACGATGGCACCTAATGCTTTTACTAGCAAAAACAACCGCCTTTCCGCTCAACGGTATGATGGGGGCAGACAAGCGGTAGAAAAATGTGCGTACGAAAATTATGGTGGTACTTGGGCAGGAAGTTAAAAAAATAACTCATTGAATATAAATGAAAACATTACACTCCCCAGTTACGCCAGCACCACTCTGGCGACGGCTTGCCGCCGCGCTATACGATGGCTTTCTGCTGCTTGCCGTATGGGTCGTGGCGGTGTTTCTGGATGTATTGATCCGCGACCTGACAAACCTGCCTTATGACACCCGGGTGTTCCGCGCTTATTTGTTTCTTGTCGGGTTGTTGTTCTTTACCAGCTTCTGGACCCGTGGCGGACAGACACTGGGCATGCGCGTGTGGCAACTGCAGTTACGCCGCACTGACGGACGTGCGCTTGGAATCCTTACAGCCTGCACGCGTTATGCTTTTGCCTGGCTCGCCTGGTTGCCGCTGGGTCTGGGAGTGTTTTGGAGCGCCCTGGATCCCCAGCGCCGTGCCTGGCATGACAGGCTCTCTGGCACGGAGATGATTGTATTGCGCTCCCAACCCGGCCATCCGGGTACATCGTGACAATCGCCGTTATGCTGGACTCAGCGCGCGTAACTCAGCCACCCCAACCCAAACAAGGCAAAGGTTAGCGTCGGGGCACTGGCCGACACCCATACATTCCAACCGTACAGTTGGCCGGTGTTAGTCACCACTTCGTTGACGACATAAAACGCCAGACCGATCAGAACTCCGACAAATAGCCGTTGTCCCGCTCCGACGTTGCGCAACGGTCCGAATACAAACGGAACGCTGATGAACATCATGACCATCACCGTGAATGGCGCGATCAGTTTGCGCGCCAATGCCAGCGCGTAACTCGAGGCATCCAGTTTGTTCTGCTTGAGGTATTGCGTCAGTCGCCACAGACCGCTGATCGAAAGCGCATCGGCTTCCAGCACCAACAGCCGCAAAACCTCCGGTGACAGCGTGCCGGCCCAGTCCAGTTCGGGCAACTGCAACACGCGCGCACTGTAGGGCTCAAATTCGGTGCGTTGGACGCCGGTGAAGCGCCAATGGTCATTCTGGTAGCGGCCCTCCTGTACCAGAGTCACGGCCTGCAAATTCATATCGTCGTCCAGCGTATAGATTTCCACAGCCGCGATGTGATCTTCTGCCAGCAGCCGCTGGATGTGAAAGATATGTTCGCTCTCGCGCAACCACACGGGTTTTCCGCCCACCCCCGCCTGTACACCGGAACGGGCTTCGGTTTTCATCGCCTCTGCTTTGATCTGGCCCTTCGGTGCCGCCCAGTCTCCCATCAGTAGACAGACCCCCCCGAGCAGTGCCCCCGCACCCAGCGCGGTGGCGCCGATGCGCAGTAACGACATTCCGGACGCACGCATCGCCGTCAGTTCACTTTGCGCAGCGAGCGTACCAAGTCCCACCAAGGTACCGAGCATGGCGATGATGGGCATCAATACATAAAGCCCGCTGGGCATCAACCACATCGTGTAGATCAGCAGCTGCCGGTAACCGAACCCTCCCTGGCCGGCCTCGTCAATCTCCGCGACAAACGTGACGAACGTGTGAATGGCCAGCAAAGCCAGCATGACGATGGCGCTGAAACCAAAGATGTGGCTCGCGATATAGCGATCAAGAATTTTCATGGGCCTGGCGCACTTCCCTGTTTCTTCCCGCCACTGGGCAACGAAAACCGTACCTGCAAGAACCAACCCAACCGGTACGCAATAAGTGTCAAAGCTCCGACCGCTGCCAGACCATGCACCCACCAGACACCCAACATTGGAGGTAGGTACGCTTTTGCCACCCACGCCTGTCCCAAAGTGATCAGATTGGTGTAAATCAGATAGGCCAACAGTCCCAGCACCAGCTTGCCGTAGCGCCCTTCCCGTGGCGAAGTGTGCGCCAGCGGTACGGCCAACAGCGCCAGCAGCAGTACCGACACCGGCGCGGCGATGCGCCACTGCAATTCGGCCTGGTCTTCCGGATCTTCCGAGCCGATTAACGAGCCGGTTTCCTGGAGTTTGCGCTTGCCGCTCAGGTAGGCCATCGGAGAGGGTGACACACGCGTCGTGAACGTATCAAAGGAGAGAATGTCATAGTCCGTCCGGCCGGGCGTACCGGTATAGCGATAACCCTGCTCCAGCCGCACAAATCGTTCACCGGTCCGGGCCTCAAAACCCTGCACGCCGTGCCGTGCCGTTATCACACTCGGCCAACGGCCTTCATGGAGCACTGCAAACACCGTGTCGAGTCTGTCGCCCGATTCATTCATACGGGCGGTGTAAAATACCGCGCGGCCACCCGCCACGCTCTTGAAACGTCCCGGTTCGAACGGCGTGAACTGAATCAGTTGCTGCGCTTCGTTCATCAGCCGGTCGGCTTGACGGCCGGCCCAGGGGCCTATCTGGAACGAAAGCGCGGCCGTCAACGCCGTCAAGCTCACGGCCAGCAGCAGGAAGGGCCGGTACAAGGCCAGCGGTCCCAGCCCGCAGCCTGTCATCGCAGCAATTTCCTGATCACGGTACATCCGTCCCAGAGACAACAGGATGGCCAGCAGCAACGACACGGGAATGAGGATCACCAGATATTGAAGGCTGGACAGGGCCACCACCTTCAGCAGAAATTCGCGCGGCAATTCTCCGGCTGCCGCCTGGGCGAGGAAACGCGCGAAGCGCGTGGTCAGCATGATGCCAAGCAATACCAATGTCACGGCCAGCCATGCGGTCATACCCTCGCGCAGCAGGTAACGGTCCAGCCGGGTCTGCCTCAACATGGCAGGGAGAGAAGCGAGCCAGACTTGGATTTGGAGATGGCGTTCGTTACCATGCTGTCCATTCAAAAATCGAATTTTACAACGTCGGCCCGGGAGTTTCGTCATCGGACCGGCGTGCAGAGTGTTTACCTCAGGGCGACGCGATTGTCAGGGCCTGCAAACCTCTTCGTCGTTGCACACAGCCGACACGGATCCCATGAATTATTCCATCAAAAGCGGCACTCCTGAAAAGCAGCGCGTTGGATGCGTCATTGTCGGTGTTTACGAACACCGCAAGTTGAGTCCTGCCGCTGAGGCCATTGACCGGGCCAGCGACGGGGTTCTCCGCGCCGCGCTGCAGCACGGCGATCTCGACGGCAAGTCGGGCCAAACCCTGCTCCTGCACTGCGCATCCAAAGTGCTTTGTAAACGCGTGTTGCTGGTAGGGCTTGGTCGGGAACGCGACTTTGACGAATCCGCCTATCGTAAAGCCTGCACCGCCGCCATCCGCGCGCTGCGCAGCACTGGCGCGAGAGACGCGCACTCCTACCTCACCCATCTGGAGGTCAAGAATCGCAATCTCCACTGGAATGTCCGCCAGGCCGTCTGGGCGGCACAAAACGAACTCTACCGCTTTAACGCCTGCCACGGTACAGGGTCAAAAGAAAAGCTGCCCGACCTCAATCTCAAACGGTTGTTCTTTGATGTACCCCATCACAGTAATTTGCCCGTTGCGGAGCGTGCACTGACCGAAGCATGCGCCATCAACGCCGGCGCAACACTGGCTAAAAATCTGGGCAATCTGCCCGGCAATATCTGTACGCCAACCTATCTTGCGCAGCAGGCCCGGCTGTTGGCGAGGCAGCACAAAGGCATCCGCTGCAAGGTGTTGGAACAGAAGGATATGGAAAAACTGGGCATGGGCGCGCTGCTTTCAGTCGCCCGCGGCAGCCGCCAACCCCCCAAGCTCATCGTGCTGGAATATCGGCACGGAACCAGGGATCAGAAACCCGTTGCGCTGGTGGGTAAAGGTCTCACGTTCGACGCCGGCGGTATTTCGCTCAAGCCTGCCGACAAAATGGACGAGATGAAGTTCGACATGTGTGGCGGCGCGGCCGTGCTCGGCGCATTCAAAGCGATTGCAGAATTGAAGCTCCCTCTCAACCTCGTCGGCGTGATTCCCTGCAGCGAAAACCTGCCCGACGGCCAGGCAAACAAGCCCGGCGACATCGTGACCTCCATGGCGGGGATTACCATTGAGGTTCTCAACACCGATGCCGAAGGGCGCCTGATTCTGTGCGATGCCTTGACCTATGTTGAAAAGCATTACGCACCGTCGGTGTGCGTGGACATCGCCACCTTGACCGGCGCCTGCGTCGTTGCACTGGGCGGCCATGCGTCCGGCCTGTTCAGCAATACCCCGACGCTGGCACGCGCGCTGCTGGAAGCCGGTGATGAAACCGGCGACCGCGCCTGGCAATTGCCGCTGTGGGAGGACTACCAACCCATGCTCAAAAGCGAGCATGCCGATGTGGCCAACGTCAGCGGTGGGCGCGACGCGGGGGCCATCACCGCCGCCTGCTTCCTGCATCGCTTTACACGCAAAATGAAGTGGGCTCATCTCGATGTGGCCGGCACGGCCTGGAAAGGCAAGCGCGCCACGGGCCGACCGGTGCCCCTGCTGACACAGTACCTGATCAAAACTTCTTCAGAAAAACCGGCGAAGCGGAATGACGCGCATTGATTTTTACGTCCTGCCTGAAAATTCCGACCAGAGCCCGTTACCCACTGTCTGCCGCCTCTGCGAAAAAGCCGTCGGCGCGGGCCAGCGAGTACATGTGCACGTACCCGATCCCCATCAAGCTCAAGACCTCGATAAATTGCTGTGGACCTACAAACAGGGCAGCTTTATTGGCCATGAACGTGTCGACACCGTGCGGGAAGATCCTCCACTGGCCTCGGTACTCATCGGCAGCGATGAGCCGCGCACAACTCACCAGGACGTGCTGATTAATCTCGCATCCGACGTGCCGGAGTTCTTCAGCCGGTTTGAGCGGGTGCTGGAAATCGTCTGCGGCGACGCGCCGACCCGTACGCTGTCACGAACGCGATTCAAATTCTACAAGGAGCGCGGCCACGCCCCTGAAACCCACAAATTGTAAAAGATTGCTCACGCAAAGACCGCCAGGGATACCCGGGGAATAATGTACACGTCAGCCATTCTTTCTTCGCATCTTTTGCGTTCTTTGCGCGGACCATTCCTTTGACCATGGAAAAAACATTTGACCCGCGCGTGGTCGAAGAACGGCTGCGCGATTTCTGGGAAAAAAACGGCTGGTTCAAACCCTCCGGCAGGGGTGAGCCGTATTCCCTCATGATTCCGCCGCCCAATATCACGGGCACATTGCACATGGGCCACGCCTTCCAGCACACACTGATGGACGCGTTGACGCGTTATCACCGCATGCGCGGGTGCGACACGCTATGGCAGCCCGGCACCGATCATGCCGGTATTGCCACCCAGATGGTGGTCGAACGCCAGCTCTCGGCCAGGGGCGAATCCCGTCACGACCTCGGCCGCGAGAAATTTCTGGAACGTATCTGGGAGTGGAAAAAAGAATCCGGCGACATCATCAGCCAGCAGATGCGCCGCCTCGGCAACTCCGTGGACTGGTCGCGTGAACGTTTCACCATGGACAAGGCTTATTCACGCGCGGTCACCGAGCACTTCGTTCGCCTGTACGACGAAGGCCTGATTTACCGCGGCAAACGCCTGGTGAACTGGGATCCGGTGCTGCGCACCGCCATTTCCGATCTCGAAGTCGTCAGCGAAGAAGAAAATGGAAAGCTCTGGCATTTGCGCTATCCGCTGGCTGACGGCTCGGGGCATCTGGTGGTCGCCACCACCCGCCCGGAAACCCTGCTGGGCGACACCGCTGTCGCCGTGCACCCGGAAGATGAACGCTACCGGAAACTGATTGGCAGGAAAGTGCAGCTGCCGCTGACAAACCGTGAAATTCCGGTCATCGCAGACGGTTACGTGGATCGGGAGTTTGGAAGTGGTGTCGTCAAAATCACGCCGGCACATGATTTCAACGACTACGCCATGGGCCAGCGACACAAATTGGCAATGATCAATATCTTTACGGTAGATGCTCGAATCAATGAAAACGGCCCCAGTGCTTATCAGGGCATGGACCGCTTTGAGGCCCGCAAAAAAATTGTTATCGACCTCCAGGCCTTGGAACGGATCGAAAAGATCGAAGATCACAAGCTGAAAGTGCCCCGCGGCGACCGCAGCGGTGCAGTGCTGGAGCCTTATCTCACCGACCAGTGGTTCGTGGACCTGACGCGCGAGACACAAGCCAACGGCGAACCCGGTGGTAAAAGGCGTATTACGGAGC
>JAKEEJ010000178.1 GCA_022616655.1 Nevskiales bacterium
AGCCAAAGCTTGTGCTGGCCGATGAGCCTACCGGCAACCTCGACACCAAGAATTCTGAAACCGTGCTCTTCGAGTTTCAGCCAGGTCACGCGGAAATCCTGCTGCAGCTTCTCCGCCAGGCGTTGTGCCAGTGTCTCGATCAGCTGGAACTTCGTCGCCGCGGCGAAGGCCGTCACCGCCCGGGCTACCGCGTGGTAGTCGAGCGCCTCCTGCAGCCGGTCGGTTTTGGCCGCGACTGTTGCGTCGATCATCAGTTCCAGGTCGACGACCAGCAGGCGCGGTACTTTCCGCTCCCAGTCGTGTACCCCGACGAGGGTCTCAACCTTGAGGCCGCGGATGCGGATCGTGTCCATCAGGCTACCGGCGGTACGCGCAGCTCGGACAGCGGCCAGCGCGCGCGCACCGCGATCGGCCCGGGCGCGCGGCCCTCGGCCCGCCGCGCCCAGCCCGCGTAGGCGATCATCGCCGCATTGTCGGTGCAGAACTCGCGCCGCGGAAAATAGAGCCGGATTCCGGACGGTGCCGCGGATTTCTGCAGGGCGGCGCGCAGGCGCAGATTGGCCCCCACGCCGCCGGCCACGACCAGACTGTCGAAGCCGGCTTGCTCGAGTGCGCGCTCGCATTTGATCACCAGCGTGTCGGCGACCGACTCCTCGAAGGCGCGCGCGATGTCGGCCTTGTCCTGCTCGCTCGCATCCCTCGGCAGGGTGGTCAGCACCGCGGTCTTCAGGCCCGAAAAGCTGAAGTCGAGCCCCGGCCGCTCGGTCATCGGCCGCGGAAAGTGGAAACGCCCGGGCTTGCCGCGCTCGGCCCGCTGCGCCAGTGCCGGGCCGCCGGGGTAGGGCAGTCCGAGCAATTTGGCGACCTTGTCGAACGCTTCACCGACGGCGTCGTCGAGACTCTCGCCGAGCACCGCGTAGCGGCCGACGCCCTCAACCGCGACCAGCTGGGTATGGCCGCCGGACACCAGCAGGGCCAGGAACGGGAACGTCGGGCGCGGCGTCTCGAGCATCGGCGCGAGGAGGTGAGCCTCCATGTGGTGGACGGCGACCAGGGGCAGGTTCAGCGCCGTGGCCAGGCCCGCGGCGACGGCACCGCCGACCATCAACGCTCCGATCAGACCCGGGCCGGCCGTATACGCCACGGCGTTGAGCTCGGCCGCCGAGAGATCGGCGTCGGCCAGGGCCTTGCGGATCAGCGGGTTGATGCGCCGGACGTGGTCGCGCGAAGCCAGTTCCGGAACGACGCCGCCATAAGGGGCGTGCAGCGCGATCTGGCTGTGCAGCGCGTGCGACCGCAAACCGTGTTCGCTGTCATACACGGCCACCGCGGTTTCGTCGCAGGAGGTCTCAATGCCCAGAACGCGCATGGGGCGCATTTTGCATTAACGGGCCGGTCCGCATAAAATCGCGACCCTTTCGTCATCCCCGTATCCTGGGGCAAGCAGGGTCTGAGATGCCTTCCGTAAGAATCCGCGAGAACGAGTCGTTCGAGGTTGCCCTGCGGCGCTTCAAGCGCACCTGCGAGAAAGCCGGTGTGCTGACCGACGTGCGCAAACACGAGTATTTCGAGAAGCCCAGCCAGGAACGCAAGCGCAAGCGTGCCGCGGCGGTCAAGCGGCAGATCAAACGCGTCTCGCGCGATTCCACCCGCCGCATCCGGCTGTTCTGATTTTTTCTGCTGTTCCCTCGTAGGGGATCGCGCGATGGCTTCCCTGAAAGACCGTATCCAGGAAGACCTGAAGTCCGCGCTGCGCGCCGGCGAGACCTTGCGCCTATCCACCGTGCGCATGGCGCTGTCGGAAATCAAACGTTTTGAAGTGGACAAGGGCGTGCCGCCCGACGAAGCGACGGCCCTGTCGCTGATTGAGAAGATGGTCAAGCAGCGCCGCGATTCCGAGTCCCAGTTCCGCGCCGGCCAGCGCCCCGAGCTGGCGGACAAGGAGGCGGAGGAAATCAGGATTCTGTCGGCCTACCTGCCACAGGCTCTGTCCGAAGCCGAACTGTCCGCGCTGGTCGCACAGGCCCTGCAAGAGACCGGTGCGGTCAGCGCCAAAGACATGGGCAAGGTCATGGCCTGGATCAAACCGAAAGCCGCGGGCCGGACGGACCTGGGCAAGCTGTCGGGACGGGTCAAGAGCGCGCTTGAAGTTCCCTCTCCCCGCTTGCGGGGAGAGGGTTAGGGTGAGGGGTAGGACCCCACCGCCCCTCACCCGCTCGCTACGCTCGCGACCTCTCCCCGTTTACGGGGAGAGGTGAGAATAGACGATATGGCCGGTCGCATTCCCCAGAGCTTTATTCAGGATCTCCTGGCGCGTACCGACATTGTTCAGGTGATTGGCGAGCGCCTGCAGCTCAAGAAGGCCGGCAAGGAATACACGGCGCTCTCCCCCTTCACCAACGAAAAAACGCCGTCTTTCACGGTGTCGCCGCAAAAGCAGTTCTACCACTGTTTTTCCTCGGGTAAACACGGTACGGCCATCACGTTCCTGATGGAATACGAGCGCCTGAGCTTTGTCGAGGCGGTCGAGGATCTGGCCCGCCGTGCCGGACTTCAGGTGCCGCGCGAGGGGGGGGCCGCGATGCCGGCGCCGGTCCTGGACGGGCCGCTGGAGGCCCTGGTTACCGCCGAACGTTTTTACAAGGCCCAGCTCAAACAGTACCCGGTCGCCATTGATTACCTGAAAAAGCGGGGAGTGAGTGGCGAAACCGCCCGGCGTTTCGGTATCGGCTACGCGCCGGACGCCTGGGATGCACTGGCCCGACAGTTCCCGAATCCCAAACACGCGCTGGAGGCAGGGTTGCTGATCCGGAAAGAAGACGGAGACTCGTGCTATGACCGGTTTCGCAACCGGATCATGTTTCCGATCCGGGATACGCGTGGACGGGTGATTGGATTCGGCGGCCGCACGCTCGGTGACGACAAGGCCAAATACCTTAATTCGCCGGAGACCCTGCTGTTTCACAAGGGTCGCAATCTTTACGGCCTGTATGAGGCACGGCAGGGGACCGGGAGCATCCCTCATCTGCTGGTGGTGGAAGGCTACATGGACACCGTGATGTTGGCGCAGCACGGCATCCTTCACGTGGTGGCCACGCTGGGTACCGCCACCACCCGTGAACATCTGGCGCTCCTGTTCAAGAGCACCGACAGGGTGGTGTTCTGTTTTGATGGGGATCGCGCCGGACGTGCCGCGGCCTGGCGGGCGCTGGAGCAGGTGCTGCCGGAAATACACGAGGGCCGTGAATGCCGGTTCATGTTTCTTCCGGAAGGCCAGGACCCCGATACGCTGGTGCAGCAGGTCGGGGCCGAT
>JAKEEJ010000179.1 GCA_022616655.1 Nevskiales bacterium
GGATGTCAACCTTCTCGCTACCGCCAAAGTACGTGGACGCCAACAGACCGATCGGAAAGGCCTCGTTCATGAGTTCATTTGCCAAACCAATGCGCAAGCGAATCCGCCGGAGACCGCCGGGGCTCGCTTTGACCCGGTCGATGATTGACCGAACCCACGCCAGGTAATTGGCAGCGGAGTGCTCCTCCTCAAGAACGGCGGGTGTGAGGTCCCAGGTAGGCATTGCGTGCAATCTAACTAAAATTTAGCCGACCACCACACAACGCTTATAAGCCGCGCAATAAACCCGGCTCTTATGTAAATCAGGTGGCGGCATTTATATTCCATATTCAGGCGGCCCAAAATTTTCCGGATGTAATACCCGCGAAATGTGTGGAGTGTGAATTTAACACCTGCTTTCGCCCCACGACGAGTCGTCACCGGCGGGGTTTGATGGGCCTCGAGTGACCAACAGGCCGGGGCCGGTCTGTTCAGAACATATCCAGCGGATCCACGTCCACCGACCAGCGCACTTTGCGGGCGCTGGCGAGTGCGTCGAGCGCTGGAATCCAGGCGGCCAGCGTTTTCTGCAGAGCCGCGCGCGAGGCGGATTGCAGCAGGATTTGCGCGCGGTAACGGCCGGCGAGCCGTTCCATTGGCGCGGGGACCGGGCCCAGCACGCCGAGCGCGTCATGGGCGGGTAGTGTTTTGCGGGCGTCTTCCAGAAAGCGCAGGGCCAGGGCTTGCTGCGGGCTTTCGGCGCGCAGCAGGGCAAGGTGGCTGAACGGCGGCAGGCCGGTGCCGCGCCGTTGTTCGAGCAGGGCTTCGCAGAGGCCGGAGTACCCGCGCTCCAGCAGCGTGCGCAGCAGGGGGTGGTTGGGTTCGTGGGTTTGCAGGATCACTTCGCCGGGCTGCCCCACGCGTCCGGCGCGTCCGGCCACCTGGGTGATGAGCTGACCCATGCGTTCCAGCGCGCGGAAGTCGGCGCCGTACAGGGCCTGGTCCACGTCGAGAATGCCGACCAGCGACAGGCCGGCGAAGTCGTGGCCCTTGGCCAGCATCTGGGTGCCGACCAGGATGTGAATCACGCCGGAACGGATGTCGGCCAGCAAGCGTTCCAGCTCGCCGCGCTTGCGCATGCGGTCGGAGTCGAAACGTTCAATCCGGTGATCCGGAAAGGCGGTTCGCAGGCCGTCTTCCACGCGTTCGGTGCCCTGGCCCACGGGCATCAGCGCCTTGGAGCCGCAGCCGGCGCATTGCGCGGGAATGGTCTGCTGGGCGCCGCAGTGGTGGCAGATCAGCCGGCCGCGGGTGCGGTGCAGCGTGAGCCGCGCATCGCAGTGCGTGCACGATGCCTGCCAGCCGCAGTCGTGGCACAGCAGCACCGGCGCGTAGCCGCGGCGGTTGATGAACAGCAGCGTCTGCCCGCCGCCGGCCAGGTGCCTGCCGATGGCGTCCAGCAGCGGCGCGGAAATGCCGTTGTTGAGGGGGCGGCTGCGCACGTCGAGCTGGCGGATGGTGAGCGGGGCGGCGCTGTGGATGCGGCGCGTCAGGCGCGCGTGGCGGTAGCGGCCGGATTGGGCGTTGAGCACGGTTTCCAGCGCCGGCGTGGCGCTGCCGAGGATGACCGGGATGCCGGCGTGCCGGGCGCGGACGATGGCCAGGTCGCGCGCCGAGTAGCGCAGGCCTTCCTGCTGTTTGAAGGAGCCGTCGTGTTCCTCGTCCACCACAATCAGCCCGAGTTTCCGGAACGGCAGAAAGGTGGCGGAGCGGGTGCCGACGACCACCGGCGCCAGCCCGGCGCGCGCGCGCAGCCAGGTCCGGGTGCGTTCGGCGTCCGGCATGGCGGAGTGGTAGCTCGCCACGTCGGCGCCAAAGCGCCGCGCGAAGCGCTCGGTGAGCTGGGGCGTGAGGCCGATTTCCGGCACCAGCACGAGCACCTGCTGCCCGGTGGCGAGAACGTCGGCCGCACGCTGCAGGTACAGCTCGGTTTTACCGCTGCCGGTGACGCCTTCGAGCAGGGTTACGGAGAATTTCATGTCCTGGCCCGTGTCGGCGCTGAGGATTTGCAGGGCCTGGGCCTGTTCGGACGTCAGCGCCGGCGGCGTTTCGGTTGTCACCGGCGCCGGTTCGGGCGCGGCAGTGAAGGTTTCCACCCAGCCCTGTTGCTGGGCTTTTCGCAGTACCGCTGCGGAGGCGCCCAGGTCTTCACGCGCCTGCGGCGCGGCGGCCAGCGTGTGCAGCAATGCGTGCTGCGCGCGGGCGCGTGCCGGCAGGGTATCGAGTGCGGCGCGGCCGGCTTCAGTGAGTCGCAGAAACTGCGGCTGTTTCAGTTCGGCCGCGCCGCCCTGGCGCAGCACGCCGGGCAGCGCCGTGGCGATTACCTCGCCCAGCGGATGCTGGTAATAGCTTGACGCCCACCGGCACAGCTCCAGCACATCGCCGGGAACCAGCGGTTCGGCGTCCAGCACTTCGGAAACGCTTTTGTAGGAACGCACGCCGTCCGGCTCGGTGGCTTCGGGCCGTGGCGATTCCAGCACCAGTCCGATCAGTTGCCGCCGTCCAAAGGGCACCCGTACGCGCATGCCGGGCGCCAGCGTAAGGCCCTGTGGGACAAGGTAATCGAAAGTTTTATAGAGGGGTGCCGGCACCGCTACCCGCACCCGGTCCAGGCTCACGTTACAACCCCGCCCCAGTGTGGATAACTCTGGGGACAAAAGCAGGGCCCGCTTGACAGCTCCAAAGGGCCATGATCACAGAAGTTTTATAACGCCCGAGATTCCTAATTAAGTCCATTTGTTTCAATAGATTAGGACAATATTGCAAGGGTGTGACGTGGTTATTTATTGACCGATTGATGGGGTCCTGCTGAATGCCGTTGTGCATAAGACCCGTCTGTCAACCGCTGCCGTCGTTCAGCGTTTTATTAACTATGACAAGGGGCTTCTTCGCTTGCATTGCGTTGGCGCCGGCCCAGTGGAACTTCGATAGAAACCCGGCTATCCACCCGTGATCGGGCCGGCGGGCAAACGATACCAGATCACCGGTGGAGGCCCGAATCGAACCCGGTGCCGGAGGCTGCGGTCGCCAGACGGGGTGTGTTATGAATGTGATTGCAATCCAGACTTATGACAGCGTGCCGGGGATGATCGAAACCGCGACCCGTATGGCGCTCGACGCTTTTTTTGCGCGCGTGGAATGCCGCGCGCTGCGGATGGCCCAGATTGTGACGCGCGACCGTGACGACGCCCTGGACATCGTGCAGGATTCGATGATCCGTCTCGTGCGTCGGTACAGCGGCCGTCCGGAGGACGAATGGCCGCCGCTGTTCTATCGCATTCTGGGAAACTGCATCTGCGACTGGCAGCGGCAGCAGGTGATGAAAAACCGGCTGTTTTTCTGGAACAGCCGGACGGTCGACGGAGAATCGGAAGACCCGGTGACACGGGCGCCGGATCCGGGGGCTTCGGTCGAGCAGCATCTGGCACAGCGCGAGGCGATGGGCACGTTGGAGGCAGCGGTACGGAAGTTGCCCCGGCGTCAACGTGAAGCATTTTTGTTGAGGATCTGGGAGGGGTTGAACGTGGAACAGGCGGCGCGGGCGATGGGGTGTTCCGGTGGCAGTGTCAAGACACACCTGTCGCGCGCACTGGCCGTGTTGCGCGCGGAATTGCAGGAGGCATGGCCATGAACGAGCACTTGAACAAAGACGACCAGCAATGGGCTGAAGCTGCCGGCCAGGCGCTGCGTGCCTCAGAACGGCAACTGGATGCCAGAACCTTGATGCGGCTGCGGGCGATCCGTACACAGGCACTTGCGGAGACCGACACGCCGATGTGGCATGCCCGCTGGGCGGTGCCCGCGGCATTGGCTGCCGGGGTTCTGGCCTGGGTGCTTATCCCGTTCGGTTCCCACGAGCCGCACGGCATCCAGGACTTGCCGGCGCTGGTCAGCCTGGACTTGTCGGAGGCCGAAGCGCTTGAGCTGCTGATGAGCGAACGCGGGCCGGAGTTCTATCAGAATCTCGACTTCTACCTCTGGCTGGAAGAGAACGCAGGCGGTGATAACACTTGAAGTCTCCGGCTGATTTCTCTCCAATGCGTGCGGCGCTGCTGCTGGCTTTACTGATCGCCGCAACACCGCTGGCCGCGGCGAAGATTGACTGGGACGAGCTCAGCGGCGAC
>JAKEEJ010000180.1 GCA_022616655.1 Nevskiales bacterium
CGTTTCGATATTGGCGAGCAGGTCGTTGCGCCCTACCTCTGGTATCGCAGGATCCGCCGGATCGATGTGGTGGTGCTGACCCATCCTCAATTTGACCATATGGCAGGCCTCAGGGCAGTCCTGGAAAACTTCGCGGCTCTTTGCGAGCCTCGGAGACGCCTTGAATCACCGACTGGTCGCCTCGTCGGGAACGCCGGCCGGAGCGCCCGGCGATCCATTTGAGCGGGACACGGTTCTTATTCTCACGGCACACGCGGAAACCGAAGCGCGGATCCGCGCGGCGCTGACGGCAGAAGGAATCCCGGCAGCGATTCTCAACACGCTGGTCGTGCCGGCCGCCGAGCTGAACCTCGGGCTCGAGGCCAAAGCGGATACGCTCTCCTTTCTCATGCGCGTCGCGCGGATTGACGACCTCGGTGCACAGCAAACGTATTTCGGGAGCATCCCCTACGCCGTGTTCAGAGTGACGCCGTCCCCGGAACAGCCGCCAAGCCCGCTGGCGCGGCCACCGTACCGGACGCGGGGCACCGGAACGTCCGAAGCCCATCTCTCGGAATCGCTCGATGCACTCGAGGCCGCCCTCCGCGCCCGATACGCTCCACTCAGGGCGACCCGGCTGCCGGTTCACTTTCCGAAGGCCGACATCTATTCCGAACATTGCCTCTCATCCGGCCGGTTGTGCGCGGCGGACACGCGCGACACGGCGGGGGGCGCCAGCCAGGACATTGAGTTTGCGGATTCGGCCGACGACTTTTACGTCGTTTTCGGCGTCAACCACGCCGCGGCCGGAAAAGCCAGTTACTCGAATTTCATTCTCTATTCGAAACGGGGCTACTTCGGGGTCGAGGCCATTGACGACCAACGCCAGCTCCACTCCGCCCGCGATTACCTGCCGGACGACCCCAACGTTGACCTGCTTTACGCCTGGAAAGTGGCGCGTCAGTGCGGCGCCGACCCCCACTGCCTTCCGGTCGCCGCCACGTGTCCCGAAGGCATTCTTCCCGGCGAAACCGGACGTTTCAACTTTCGTGCGTACCTGGAACCGGGCACCCGGGTTGCACCGGCCGCGCACGAGCTGCTCACCGACCGCGTGATCCATTTTTCACCGTGACAGCAGGTGTATCGCTGTCGGCGATTGACTCAAGCCATCCACCCGCCCGCGGTAAACAGACCAAACGCGGCCAGCAGAATCAGCAGCACGCGCACCTGCATGGCCCGCACCTCGCGCAGGCAGTCCGGCAAGGCGGCCGGCACCACGGGGCCCGCCGCACCTTCTTCCGTGGACAGCGAAGCCGCCGCCATTTCCGCGAGCAGGGCCCAGGTGCGATCCCACCAGGACGCAGCGGGTGCGGTCTGTTGCCGGCGCCATTCCGCGAGCGCCTGGTCCAGACTGCCGGCGAGTCCAAACAGCACGGCGGTGATCCGGGCCGGGATCCAGGCCGCCACCGCATGCAGTTGCACGGCCATCTGCTCGGCCTTGCTGCCCGGCTGGGTTTCGTACAGGAAGCGCGGCATGTGGCTGGCCAGACGATACAACACCGCGCCCGCCGGGCCGGCCGCGATGAACCACAACAATACTCCGAACAGCCGCTCGTGCGACTGAATGAACAGCGCGCCGATCAGCGAACGGCGGCTGGCATTCCGTTCGGGGCCGCGCAGCAACACCAGGGTCAGCAGGCGCTCGGCCTGGGTGTCATTGGCCTCGCGCGCCTCAATCAAACGCTGGATGTCGTTGTCCAGATGGCGCGATCCCAGGCACAGGAGCAGAACGACAACCTCCAGCGCCAGATCCGGCAAGGGGTGCCGCACAACCCAGTCCAGCAACACCATGCCGGCGGTGGCTGCCACCAGGAGCACGGCCGGCGCGGCAGCGGAACGCCAATAGGCTGGCCACGAAACCCGGCCCTGAACGCCCACCACGATCTGCCGCAGCAGCAGCGGTTCACCGAAGCGTGGCAGGTGCCCCAGCAGGCGTTCGCCCAGCAGCGCGAGAAGAATTCCGATCAGAGTCATGGCGTGTGTTCCAGTTCGGTGAGAAACCGGGTCCAATCAAAACACGGGCCGGGATCGGTCTTGCGCCCCGGTGCAATATCGCTGTGGCCGACAATACGCGAAGGCGTGAGACCCGGGTAGGCGCGCATCAGGGCGCACGACACCTGTACCAGTCGGCGATACTGGGCCGGCTCAAACGCCCGGTCGTCACAGCCTTCCAGTTCGATGCCGATGGAAAAATCGTTGCACGCCCGGCGGCCTTCGAAACAGGACTCTCCGGCGTGCCAGGCACGGCGGTTGAACGGCACGTACTGCCGGATCGTACCGTCCCGAAAAATGCAGACGTGCGGCGCCACCCTCAGCGTGTGCACGGTCTCGAAATACGGGTGCGCGTGCGGATCGAGGCCACCGGTGAACAGACGGTCAATCCACGGTCCGCCAAATTTTCCCGGCGGCAAGGAAATGGCGTGGACGACCAGCAGCCGGATGCCGGCCGGATCCGGCCGCGCATCGCAGTGGGGCGAGGCGAGAAAATCCACGCCGCGCAGCCGGTGACGGAGGCGGTCCACTCTCATCGAGAGCGGCGCCGGCTTCCGGTTCGGACGCCGAACGATTAAGCTGCCCCGCCTGCGTAAGGAGCTTTTCATGTCCAGAATCATACCCGCCGTGTTGATCCTCGGTTGCCTCAGTGCCTGTGCCGACCTGCGCATCCAGAACGCAACCATTACGTTTGAGCCTTACGACGACCGTCCGGCGCCGGTCCCATCC
>JAKEEJ010000181.1 GCA_022616655.1 Nevskiales bacterium
ATTTCGCAACGTGCTCCAGGGAGTCTTCAGGGGACCGTCGCACCGTGCAGAATTTCGTGGGCCTGTTGGTCGGCGTGGTATGAGGAGCGCACCAGCGGGCCGCTGGCCACGTGCGAGAAGCCCATCCGCCCGCCCAGTACGCGCAGGCGTTCGAACTCGTCCGGATGTACGTAGCGAGTCACCGGCAGATGGTGTTTGCTGGGTTGCAGGTACTGGCCGACCGTCAGCATGTCCACGCGATGGGTGCGCAGGTCGGCCATGACCTGTTCGATTTCCGCCGGTTCTTCGCCCAGGCCCACCATCAAACCCGACTTGGTGGGCACGTCGGGGTGCAGTTGCTTGAAGCGTTCCAGCAGGTCCAGCGAACCTTCATAATCCGCGCCCGGACGCGCCATTTTGTAAAGCCGCGGCACGGTTTCGAGGTTGTGGTTGAACACGTCCGGCGGGGTGTCGCGGAGGATCGCCAGGGCCGGGTCCAAGCGTCCGCGGAAGTCGGGCACCAGCACCTCGATCTTGATCTCCGGGTTGCGCGCGCGTGTGGCGCGGATGCAGGCCGCGAAGTGCGCCGCGCCGCCGTCGCGCAGGTCGTCGCGGTCCACCGAGGTGATGACGACGTAGCGCAGGGCCATCGCCTGAATGGTGCGCGCCAGATTGTCGGGCTCGTTGGTGTCCAGCGGGTTGGGGCGGCCGTGGGCCACGTCGCAGAACGGGCAGCGCCGCGTGCAGAGGTCGCCGAGGATCATGAAGGTGGCCGTGCCCTTGCCAAAACATTCGGTCAGGTTGGGGCAACGGGCTTCTTCGCAGACCGTGTGCAATTGGTTGTCGCGCAGCGTCTGTTTGAGGCGCGCGACCTCCGCCGAGTCACCGAGTCGTACACGGATCCATTCGGGCTTGCGCAGCGGGCTCACGGTCGGTTCGATCTTGACCGGGATGCGCGCCATTTTCTCCGCCGCGCGCAGCTTGATGCCCTGCAGGACCGGAGGGATGACCTTGTCGGAGAGGCGGTGCACCGGGAACCCTGGCGGTGAAAGAGCGCTCAGTTTATCCGGTTACTCAAGAACCCAGGACTCAAGGGAAGAGGCCGGTTCCACCGTGACGGGCGTCCGGGACCGGAGCCCGGATTCGATGGCCGTGCGCGCCGCCCGGGCCAGGGTCTCACGGTCCATGCCGTGGGAATGAAGGGGAGCGGCATAGCTCAATTCCGCCCGCAACTCCGGCACCCGCAGCAGGCGCAAAAGATGCGCCACCAGCGTGTCGTCGCCAATGAACGGCGCCACGGCGGTGCCGTTGGCGGCCGGTTCATAGTGGATGAAAACCGGTTGCACCGGGCAATGGGCTTCGATGGCCGCGCCAAACAACCGTGGGTAGAACGGCAGGACCGCGCTTCCGTCGGTGGTGGTGCCTTCCGGAAAGACGGTGAAAGACCCGCCGCGCCGCAGGTGCGGAATGAGCCGGTTCAGCAACGAGCGGCCGCCGTTCCCGCCGCGGTTGAGGTAGAAACTGCCGGCGGCGTTGACGAGCAGGTTTACCAGCGGCCAGTGGCCGACGTCGGATTTGGCGACAAAACGCGTGTCCTCGCAGGCGGCGATCAGAAAGATGTCCAGCCAGGAGATGTGGTTGGCCACGGTCATGTGCGCGCCGGCAACCGGCTCGCCCTGCACCCGGCAGCGGACGTTCAGAATTTCAAGCAGAGTGCCGGACCACCAGCGCTGCAGGCGTTCGGCCCGCAGGTAGCGGCAGACATCCAGGGCCAGGATGCCGGCGAGAATCAGCCCGATCAGGAGATGCAGGGCAACGCGAAAGGCTCTAAGCCAGGACAGGGGCGGGCCCTCGGCTCTCGCGTCGGTGTTCCAGGAAATGACGGGCGTAACGCGGGTTCAAATCGCCGACGTACAGCAGCATGAACACGTCGGCGCAGTTGAAGTCACGGTCCCAGCAGGCTTCGCCGCAAACTCTGGCGCCCAGGCTGACATAGGCCTTGATCAGGGGCGGCAGGCGCGTGGGGTCTTGTGACGGGGCATCGGCCGCGGGCAGCGGGTCGAGCGGGTGCACCCGGTGCCAGGGCGGCGCCAGGTGCTGCTCGCGCAGACGATTGAGTACGGCGTTGGCATAAATGCCACCGTCTGCGAGGCTGATGCTGGCGCAGCCGAACAGGTAATCGAATCCGTGCTGCATGAAGAAGCCGGCCAGACCCTGCCACAGGGTGGCGATGACGGCGCCGTTGCGGAATTCGGCGTCCACGCAGGTGCGGCCTACTTCCATCACCCGACCCGGCAGGCTCTGGATCATGTCCAGACGGAATTCGCCGCCGGAATAGAAGCCACCGGCCAAGGCGGCCTGCCGGTCCGTCAGGATGCGCGTGCAGGCGATGATCCGGCCGCCGTGCGCCTCGCGTACCAGCAGGTGCTGGCAGTAGGGATCGTAACGGTCGGCGTCCACGCCGGTGTCGCCGTTCTTGATTCTGGCGCCCAGCTCGCCGGCAAAAACACGATAGCGCAGGCGCTGGGCTTCCAGCAGGTCCTGGGCATTGTGTGCAAACGTTGTGACCAGACGGTGGTTGTGCGATGTCCCGTTGATGACGTCCATCCGCATTCACCCGCTTTGTGACGGTGTTGCGCGCAGGCTAGAGGCCTGTGATGTGTCTTCCGTTACGGTCGCGTGAAGCTTTGATGACAGCGAATCCGGCCGTCAGGGATCTTTTGATGCGGCAAAAGTTTCGTAAACCGGTTGCAGCCGGTTGACCAGCAGACAGAACAGGTCGGCGGTGCGCTCGGTGTCGTAAATGGCCGAATGGGCGGCCTCGGCATCGTAGGGCAGGCCGGCGGTTTCCAGTGCGCGTTTGAGCACGGTCTGGCCCAGCACGGCACCGGCCAGCGTGGCCGTGTCGAACACCGTGAACGGATGAAAGGGATTGCGCTTGTAGTCGGCGCGTGTGCAGGCCGCGTTGACGAACGACAGATCGAAATGCGCGTTGTGTCCGACCAGCAGGGCGCGGCTGCAGCCGCTGTCGGAGACCGCCGTGCGGACCGGCTTGAGCACCCGCTCCAGCGCTTCGCGCTCCGGCAGGGCCAGACGCAGAGGATTGTCCACCCGGATGCCATTCACCTCCAGTGCCGCTTTTTCGATGTTGGCGCCGGGAAAAGGTTGCACGTGCACGGCGTGAGTTTCCTTACGCACCAGATGGCCCTGGGCATCGAGGTCCAAGAGGACGACGGCGATTTCCAGCAGTGCATCGGTGGCGGGATTGAAGCCCCCGGTCTCCACGTCCACCACCACGGGCAGAAAGCCGCGAAAGCGGCGCGCGATGGGCGAGGACGGCGCGGAAGGTTCCATAGCGCGGCGACTATACCGGTTCTCCCGTCTATAATCCGCGCGCTTTCTCCCGGATACAGAATCTATATGTCGGGCATCAGAACGAAAATCAGGAAGGTCGCGTTGGCCTATTCGGGCGGGCTGGACACGTCCGTCATTCTCAAGTGGTTGCAGGACACCTACGGCTGCGAGGTGGTGACGTTCACCGCCGACATCGGTCAGGGCGAGGAGCTGGATTCCGTGCGCCCGAAGGCACGGCAGTTCGGCGTCCGGGAAATCTTCATCGCCGATCTGCGCGAAGAATTCGTGCGCGACTTCGTGTTTCCGATGTTCCGCGCCAATGCGCTGTACGAGGGCGAGTACCTGCTCGGCACCAGCATCGCCCGGCCGCTGATCGCCAGACGTCTGGTCGAGATTGCACGCAAGACCGGCTGCGACGCCATCGCGCACGGCGCCACCGGCAAGGGCAACGACCAGGTACGCTTCGAGCTGGGCGCCTACGCCCTGTGGCCCGAAGTGAAGATCGTGGCACCCTGGCGCGAATGGGATTTGAACTCGCGCGAGAAGCTCCTGGCGTACGCCGAGCGGCACGGCATTCCGGTGGCCGCAAAAAAGAAGGGCGGCGGCTCCCCGTATTCCATGGACGCCAACGCCCTGCATATTTCATACGAGGGCGGCGGACTCGAGGATCCATGGTGGACACCGCCGGACGATCTGTGGCGCTGGACGCGGAACCCGGAAGAGGCGCCGGACCGGCCGGAATCCGTGGTGCTGACCTTTGCAAAGGGGGATCCGGTCGCCGTCAACGGCAAGCCGCTGAGCCCGTACGGCGTGCTGGCCAGACTCAATGCCCTGGGCGCCAAGCACGGCATCGGCCGCCTGGATCTGGTGGAAAACCGTTACGTGGGCATGAAGTCGCGCGGCTGTTACGAAACGCCGGGCGGCACCCTTCTGCTCAAGGCGCATCGCGCCATCGAATCGCTGTGCCTGGACCGCGAGGTCGCGCACCTCAAGGACGAGCTGATGCCGCGCTACGCCAGCCTGATCTACAACGGCTACTGGTGGAGCCCGGAACGCCGGGCCTTGCAGGCGATCATTGACGCTTCGCAGGAAAAGGTGAACGGCGAAGTCCGGCTCAGACTGTACAAGGGCAACGTGTACAACACCGGACGGCGCTCGCCCGATTCGCTGTTCGACGCGGCGGTCGCCACCTTCGAGGACGACCGTGGCGCGTATAACCAGAAGGACGCGGAAGGATTTATCCGCCTGAACGCCCTGCGTCTGCGGACCGGCGCGCGGCGCAGAAACCGGAAATGATCTTTGCGTAAAGCGTCGGACTGATGGGCGCCGGAGGCCGGGTCATTTCACGGTGATCGTGATGATGTCAGACAGAATGGGCGGGCGATGGGGCTGGTGTTTGGCGTCGCCCAGCAGCAGTTGCAGCGTGTGCTTGCCCGGTGGCAGCGCGAGGGTGGTTTCGGTCTGGCCACCGCCGAAGTGCCTGATCCGATCGGTGGCCGGCAGAGGTCGGCTCAGGTCCACGTCGGGGCCGTCAATCAACAGGTGGTGATGGCCGGTGTTGTTCTGCACGACGCCGGCCGGCGCAATGCCCATACCGGACAGTCCGAACACCACCTTGAAGGGACTACGCAGTTTGGCCCCGTCCCTCGGCTCGATGAAGTAAACCCGGGCCTCTTTGGGGGCGGGCGTGGCCAGCGGTGCCGCTCCCGGATCGGGGGCCATTTGCGCCGTTCCTGTGAACGAAACCAAAACCAGCGAGGCCAGTAGCATAGAAACGATGTTTTTCATGGGGACCTCCTACTAACAGCGCGTTGCAAAATTGAACGTCCTCCCCCGCTTGCGGGGGAGGATTGAGGTG
>JAKEEJ010000182.1 GCA_022616655.1 Nevskiales bacterium
ATCCCGACGTGGTGCGGGCAGAGTTCGGATTCGGAAAAGAATTCCAGGTGCTGATGGGGATCTGTTTCGGCTACGAGGATCCGGCCGTACCGGCCAACGCGCTGCGCTCCACCCGGGCGGAACTCGCCGAGGCAGTGGTGTTTAAAAGTTAGGACCTGTTGTCCCAGGTTGGGAACACCGCGCAATGGCGCGGTGCCCGATGTCCCTGCGAAATTGCGCGCCGGTCCAGCGGATCTTCGCCACGCCTTCGTAGGCGCTCCGTTGCGCGGCTTGCACGGTATCGCCAAGCGCGCAGATACACAGGACCCGCCCGCCGGCGGTGATGATTTTGTTCGTTGCAGCGTCCACGGCGGTACCGGCGTGAAAGACTTTCACCGCGGGTCCGAAATCCGCGGTCAGCCCGTGGATTTCATCACGCGTGCGGACCGGCCCCGGGTATCCCTCTGCCGCCATGATCACGCCAAGTGCAGGTCGGGGATCCCATTCCGCGTGGGTCTGGGCGAGCCTGTGCGCCAGCGCCGCGTCTATCAGTTCCACCAGGTCCGACTCGAGACGCATCATCAGCGGCTGCGTTTCAGGGTCGCCCAGGCGGCAGTTGAATTCCAGCACGCGGGGACTGCCGTCGCGCGCGATCATCACACCGGCGTAGAGGAACCCGGTATAGGCAATTCCGTCCTTCTCAAGCCCGGTAAGGGTGGGTCGGATCACGTCGTTCAGGATGCGCTGTCGCACCGTTTCGCTGACCACCGGCGCCGGCGAGTACGCACCCATGCCGCCGGTATTGGGGCCGGTATCGCCATCGCCGATGCGCTTGTGATCTTGCGAGGTGGCCATTTCCAGGGCACAGCCGCCGGAAGCCATGACGATAAAACTGGCTTCTTCGCCATCAAGAAAATCTTCGATCACCACCCGCCGGCCGGCGCTTCCCAGACGGTTGTCGGCGAGCATGTCCTGGACGGCGGTTCTGGCTTCGTCCCGCGTCTGTGCCACCACGACCCCCTTGCCGGCGGCAAGGCCGTCGGCTTTGATCACCACCGGCACGGCGCGGGTGTTCACGTCCGCCAGGGCCGTATCCAGTTCGGTGTGTACGCGGTACGTGGCGGTGGGGATCCTGTGACGCGCCATAAAATCTTTAGCAAACGCTTTGGAGGCTTCGAGTTGGGCGGCCTGTTTTGTCGGACCAAAACAGCGTAATCCCGCTTCTGTGAACGCATCCACGATTCCGGCGGCCAGTGGCGTTTCGGGGCCCACCACGGTCAGCGAAACGCGTTCCTCCTGGGCAAACCGCAACAGGGTGCTAATGTCCTCGGCGGGAATGGCGACGTTGCGGCACTTGGGCTCGAGTGCCGTACCGGCATTGCCGGGCGCCACAAGCACCTGGGTTACATGGACGGACTGCGCCAGTTTCCAGGCGAGCGCGTGCTCGCGCCCGCCACCCCCCACCACCAGAATCTTTAATGGACCCATATGCCCTCCGCCGTGGAGCGCGTAGGGTAATGGAAATCAGAGTCCGGATTAACCCGAGGCGGCAGTGCGGTGCAACGGCGTTACGTTTAGGCCCTGGTCCTGGTGGCCGAGTTTCACCCAGTGGATGATGCCGATGCGGCCGTTGAAATCTTCGCCCAGTGCGGTACAGGACTCCACCCAGTCACCGCAGTTGTGGTACGTCACGCCGTGCATCTTGCGGATCTCGGCGTGATGAATGTGGCCGCAGACCACGCCGTCCAGTTTGCGGCGCTTGCAGTCGCGTGCGACGGCGTCTTCAAAGCGGGAGACGATGCTGACGGCGGTTTTGACGCGCTGTTTGGCATAGGCTGACAGCGACCAGTACGGCAGGCCGACCTGTGCCCGTGCGCGATTGAGCCAGTAATTGAAGCGCTGGGTATTCTGGTAGAGGGCATCGCCGGCGAATGCCACCCAGCGGTGGTAGCGCGTGATGACATCGAATGCATCGCCGTGGGTCACCAGCAATTTGCGGCCGTCGGCGGTTTCGTGGATCGCTTCGTTCACCACCTGGATGTTGCCCATGGTCAGGCGGTAATCCACAAATTTGCGCAGGAACTCGTCGTGATTGCCAGTGACGTAGGTAACCCGCGTGCCGCGTTTGGCCTTGGTCAGAACCTTGCGGATGACGTTGGTGTGCTCCTGCGGCCAGTACCAGCCCGCGGACAGTTTCCAGCCGTCAATGATGTCGCCCACCAGGAAGAGCCGCTCGCAGTCGGTGGCTTTGAGGAAGTCCACCAGATGCTGAGCCTGACAGCCGGTCGTGCCCAGGTGCACGTCCGAGATCCAGACGGTCCGGTAACGGTTCCCACGGCCGGCAGTTTCGGAAATTCTGTCAGCAGTCATGACACTAGGATGTGTTCCGCACATGACACTACGGAGACAGACGTGTGTCAGGCGGGTGACAGGTCTAGCGGATCCGCCAGGCGTGGAAGTGCCTGAGAATCTCTAAAATCCGTTCCGGTTTGTGAGCCTGTTTCCAGACGCCCGCCGCGTACTTGTTTGCTTCAGCCAGGGTGGGGTAAATGTGGATCGTGCCGAGAATCTTGTTGAGCCCCAGACCGTGGCGCATGGCCAGGACGTATTCAGCAATCAGGTCGCCCGCATGTTCGCCAATGATCGTGACACCGAGGATAGTGTCCTTGCCCGGAACCGTCAGCACTTTGACCACGCCGTGTGCCTCACTGTCGGCAATGGCGCGGTCCAGCTCGGCCAGTTCGAAGCGCGTGACTTCGTAGGGGACGTTTTTTTCCCGCGCTTCCAGTTCGTTCAGGCCCACGCGCGCCACTTCCGGTTCGGTAAACGTGGCCCAGGGGATCACCGAATAATCCACCTTGAACCGGCCGCCCCGCAGCGGCAGCAAAGGGGAAAACAAAGCGTTGACGGTACAGTACCAGGCCATGTGCGCGGCGGTATGGGTGAATTGATAAGGCCCCACGACGTCGCCGCAGGCGTAGAGGCTGGGGATGTTGGTCTGCAGAAATTCGTTGACTTCAATGGTTCGGCCGGTCTTTACGCCGATGTCTTCCAGACCGTAGCCTTTCAGCCGGGCCGCGCGCCCCACGGCGACCAGAATCTGGTCAAAGGGAATGCGTTCCTCACCGCCGGGTTCGTGTCCGCCCGATCCCGGCGCTGTCGCAGGATCCGGTCGCGATTCGCAGACCAGGAATTTCTGGCCGTTCTCCATCCCCACACTCTTCGCCTTGGTGTTGAGGCGCACGTCCACCCCTTCTGCGACGAATTGCCGGCGCACTTTTTCGGAGATTTCGGGATCCTCCCGCATCAGAAGGCGCGGCAGCATTTCCACCTGTGTGACCTTGCTGCCGAGACGGGCAAAGGCCTGAGCCAGCTCGGATCCGATCGGTCCGCCGCCCAGCACCACAAGGCGCTTGGGCTGTTCCCGGAGCTTCCAGACGTTGTCTGAGGTCAGATGGCCGGCTTCCTTGAGTCCCGGGATGGGCGGTACCGCCGGCGCGGCGCCGGTGGCGATGACGATGTTTTTTGCGGTCAGGCGCTGCTCGCCCATGGGTCCGGTAATCTGCACGGTCCAGGGGTCCAGCAGTTTCGCCTCGCCCTTGAGACACTCCACGCCGAGGCCCGCGTAGCGTTCCACGGAATCGTGCGGCTCGATGGCTTTCACGATGCGCTGGACGCGTTCCATCACGTCGGAAAAGTCAAACCGGACTTCCGCGGATTCCATGCCGAACTCCCGGGCGCGGCGGATGTGCGAGAGAAATTTCGCCGAGCGGATCAGGGCCTTGGACGGGACACAGCCGGTGTTCAGGCAATCGCCGCCCATCTCGTGTTTCTCAATCAGTGTGACCTTGGCCCTGACCGCGGCGGCGATGTAGGACGTCACCAGACCGGCGCTGCCGGCGCCAATGACAATCAGATTGCGGTCAAATTTTTTCGGCGGGCGGTACGACATGCCGTGCCCTCCCCTGTTTAATGTAGGCGATACTCTTTTTGGCGACCCAGGGAAACAGTCCCAGTAACAGAAATGCTCCCAGCAGGCCGGGGGACAACAGGCCGCGCAAGGAACTGAGTTGGGCGATCTGTGTGCCCGCCAGAACGTAGACGAGGGTGCCGGCCAGCATGCCGAGCTGGCTGACCCAGTAAAAGGTCGCGGTTTTGATCGGCGTGAGCCCCATCACCAGATTGATCAGGAAGAACGGAAAGGCCGGTACCAGTCGCAGGGTGAACAGATAGAAGGCGCCGTCTTTTTCGATGCCCCGGTTAACCGTGGCGAGTTGGGGGCCATAACGACGCTGGATGGCGTCGCGCAACAAGAAACGGGACACCAGAAAAGCCAGCGTGGCCCCCAGCGTGGAGGCAAAGGAGACAATGACCGTTCCCCATCCGAGGCCGAAGAGGGCGCCGGCCGCGAGCGTCATCAGGGTAGCCCCCGGTAGCGAGAGTCCCGTAACGGCAACATAGCCGACGAAGAAAGCCGCGACCGTTGCCACGAACTGCCGGTCCCGGTAAACCTCGATTGCCGCCCGCTGGGCTTTGAAATAGTCCAGTGTGAAAAACCGGTCAAAGTCCAACAGAAAAAACGCCGCGACTGAGGCGGCCAGCAGCGCCAACACGGTCCAGCGCAAAGCAGTCATGGGGGTGTCCTATCGGGCGTCAAGTTTCTATTCTGAAGGCTGCGATGGGAAGCGGCTGGTTTATCCGTTCAGATTCAGTGCCCGAACATCCACCCCGATGGTGGGGTTGGGACGAACCCTGAATCAGCCCCCCTATTGGAGCCCAGATGGGACCCGTCTGTATATAATCGGCGACACCATGGAACTGAACCTGGAACGCATTAACCGCGAGTGGGGACACGAACCGCAGAGGCTGGTGGACTGGGGGATCGGTCTGGGGCGGAAAGCGATCTGCACCACCAGCTTTGGCCCGTTCTCGGCCGTGATTTTGCACATGGTCACGCGTGCCGATCCGGCCATCCCGGTGGTGTGGATTGATTCCGGCTACGGCACCCCGGCGATGTACCGGTATGCCGATGCCGTGACGCGCCTGCTCAAGCTCCAGTTGCACATCTACCGTCCGCGCCGCTCCCGGGCGCACCGGGATGCCGTGGACGGCCCGCCGCCGGCCATTGACGATCCGCGCCACGCGGAGTTCACCCGTGAACTCAAGCTGGAACCGTTCGAGCGCGTGACCCGGGAACTGAAACCGCAGGTCTGGTTCACCGCCATCCGTGCCGATGAGACGCCGGAGCGCGCGCGCATGCAGCCGGTGTCGGTCAATCCGGACGGGTTGATCAAAATCGCGCCGGTGTTGCACTGGACTTCAAAGCAGATGAACGATTACCTTAAGCAGTACCGGCTGCCCAACAATTTTGACTATTTTGACCCGACCAAGGTGGAAGATCAGCGTGAATGCGGACTGCACATTGCCCATTAACCATGGGCGGGCAGGCTTTGGCCCGGCGGGGAGCCTGGCCTGCGCTGGTGCGGTCGTTACTTAACGGGTTCTAGCCTTTCGCAGAGGGGAAATATTGGCTCAGACTGCAATGTGGACAGTGGTTGTTCGGGATCCGGGTGGACAGGTGATTGCGCAGCATCCTTTGCATCAGAAAACCTTGACCATCGGCCGCGACCAGACGCGCGACATTATCCTGCCCGCCAAGCAGGTGTCCCGCACGCATGCCCGGCTGGAGCTGAAAAACGGGCAGCCGGTCGTGGTGGACACGGGCAGCGCCAACGGTACCCTGGTCAACGGCGCGCGCATCACGGCTCCCACGAACGTGGACGAGTCCAGCAAGATTGAGATTGGAGATTACCGTGTTTCCCTGAAGAAAGCGGGGAACTTCGATGCCAACGAGACGTTGGTCGCCACGCGGCGTTTCGCGCCGCCGCCCGCTTCAGCGACCGCCGCGACCGCCGCGACGGCTACGACGGCCAAACCGATGCCCAAGGCAGTGGAGGTTCCGGCGGCGCGCTCCCAGACTCCGAAGCCGCCACCGGCCACTCCGTCTCTGCCGGCCCAGGGCGCGGGCCCATCGCAAACTCGGGTGCCCGCCTCTCCGAAGGGGGGGGGTGACCTGCCGGAGCCGCGGTTGCCATCGGAGTCACTGGAATCAGGTTCGCAGGACGACGGCACGATCACGAGCGACCTCGAGCGACGTATTCAGAGCATCCGTGCTTTCCGCGCCGAGTCGCAGAAGACCGACCATACCAAACGTGAACATCTTGAAGGAGGGTGGGCCAAACTGGTGGCGGACATGCGTCTGTTGCAGGGCCGGCTGTCCGGCGACAAGCGCGTTCTGGACTTCAGCATCAGTCGTGACCAGAAGGAAATCGTCTTGAAACTGGCCGACCGCCACGAAAAACGCGGCTACCGGTACTTCCTGCTCTCGCAACACCACCCGGAGGGGAAATTCCCCGGCGTGGAAAAAGTGTGGCTGCGGGAGTTTGGTCACGAGGACGCCAGCTTCGAGGATCCGCAGAAGGCGATGGAAGCATTGCTGGTCCGCATCGCCGGTGCCCTGGCCTGAGGAAGCCCGTTTTTCGTCAGTTCTTTTCCTGCAACTGCGTCACGATGGCCGGGTTTTCCAGTGTGGACACGTCCTGGGTAATGGGTTCGCCTCGGGCAATGGCACGCAGAAGGCGCCGCATGATTTTTCCGCTGCGCGTCTTGGGCAGCCCTTCGGCGAAGCGGATGTCGTCCGGTTTGGCGATGGCGCCCAGTTCCTGGGCCACGTGGGCGCGCAGTTCCCCGACCAGGTTCTCGGCTTCGGCGCCCTGTGGTCGTGCGTCCCGGCAGACGACGAAGGCGAATATGCTTTCGCCCTTGATCTCGTGCGGCCGGCCGACCACGGCGGCTTCGGCCACGCGCGGGTGTGACACCAGCGCCGACTCCACTTCCATGGTTCCGAGACGGTGGCCGGAAACTTTCAGCACGTCATCCGAGCGGCCCAGGATCCAGTAATAACCATCGGCGTCGCGGTGCGCGGTGTCGCCGGCGACGTAATACCGGTTTTTGAACGGCGTCCAGTACGTGCTGATATAGCGTTCGTTATCGCCCCACAGGGTGCGCAGCATTGCAGGCCAGGGTTTGGTGATGACCAGGTGCCCTCCGGCACCGGCGTCGCGGACCGGCCGGCCGGCTCCGTCCACGATGTCGGCTGCGATGCCCGGCAGCGGACGGGTGCAGGAACCGGGCTTGGTCGGGGTGGCCCCGGGGACAGGGGCGATCATGATGGCGCCGGTTTCGGTCTGCCACCAGGTGTCCACAATCGGCAGGTTCTCCTTTCCGATCACCCGGTGATACCACATCCAGGCCTCCGGATTGATCGGTTCGCCGACGGTTCCAAGCAGGCGCAGTTTCGACAGGTCGTGTCGGTTCGGAAAGTCCTCTCCCATTTTCATCAGCGCGCGAATCGCCGTGGGAGCCGTGTAGAAGATCGTCACCCCGTGGTTCTGGCAGATTTTCCAGAAACGTCCGGCGTCCGGCTGGGTTGGAGCACCCTCGTACATCAACACGGTGGCGCCGTTGCCCAGCAGGCCATAGACGACGTAGGTATGCCCCGTGACCCAGCCGACGTCGGCGGTGCACCAGTACACATCGTCGTCACGGATATCGAACACCCATTGCGTAGTGACGATGGCGTTGAGCAGGTACCCGCCGGAACTGTGCTGGATGCCCTTGGGTTTTCCAGTGGAGCCGGAGGTATAGAGCAGAAAGAGCGGGTGTTCGGCCTCGACCCAGACCGGCGGACAGTCGGGAGCCTGCGCCGCCAGCAGTTCGTGCCACCACAGGTCGCGGCCGTCCTGCCAGCCGATGCGCTGCCCGGTGCGTCTGTAGACCACGACTTTTTCAACCGTTTGGCATCCTCGTTCCAGAGCTTCATCGGCGACCTTTTTCAGCTCCACCCCCTGGCCCGCGCGGGTGCCGCCGTCGGCGGTGATCAACACACGGGCCCCGGCGTCCTCGATGCGATCCTTCAGCGACTGGGCCGAAAACCCGCCGAACACCACGGAATGCGTAAGGCCCAGACGCGCGCACGCGAGCATGGCCATGGCGGCTTCCGGGATCATGGGCATGTAAATCACGACCCGGTCGCCCGGTTGCAGACCCAGCGACCTCAGGCCATTGGCGAGTTTGCTGATCTCGGCGTGCAACTGTTTATAGGTAAACGTCCGGACGTCACCTTTCTCCCCTTCGCCGATGAGGGCAATTTTCTCACCACGGGCCGGCAAGTGCCGGTCCAGGCAGTTGTAGGCCACGTTGAGCGTGCCGTCGGCGAACCAGCGGTAGTTTGGTGCCCGGGATTCGTCCAGCGCCTGGCTGAACGGTCTGTGCCAGGACACTTCCGTATGCGCGAGCTGGGCCCAGAATCCGGCGTGATCCCGCTCCGCGGTCCGGTACAGCCCTGCCAGACGATCCGGATTGAGCCGTGCCTGGGCGACAAACTCCGGCTTGGGTGGAAACTGGCGTGTTTCCTTGAGGACCGACTCCAGGTCTTTTTCTGTCATTTTCAGGTTTTCCGCGCCAGGAGCGGCAGTATGCCTTATGCCTGCTCCTGTATAGGCAGGAGTGGCGCTGACCTCAGCCGTCGTTGATTGAGCGGTCCTTGGTTTCGCGCAGGAACAACGTTCCAATCACCAGGGTCATCGCCGCCACTCCGATTGGATACCACAGGCCGTAGTAAATGTTGCCCGAAGCGGCCACCATGGCCGTGGCCAGCAGCGGCAGCAGACCGCCGAACCAGCCGTTCCCGATGTGGTACGGCAGTGACAGCGAGGTATACCGGATCCGGGTTGGAAACAGCTCGACCAGAAAGGCGGCCATGGGGCCGTACGTCATGGCCACGTACACCAGCAGCACGAACAGGATCAGCACGGTCATGCCGTAATTGATCTGGGTGCTGTCGGCGGCGGAGGGATAGCCGGTGGCGTTCAGCGCCTCGACATAACGCGGGTCCGGCCTGGTTTTATTTTCCGACTGCCAGCCCTCGATAACGAGGTCGCCGATGCGCGTCACCACGGCCTGTCCCGGTACGACCGGCAACGATTCGAAGGACAGGCCGGATTCGGTCAGAAAGTTTTTGGCGCGGTCACACTCGGTAAAGCGGGTCGAAGGCAGGATGAAAATGTGAAAGCTGCAATCATCGGCCGCAACCGTAATTTTGGTTCTGTCCTGATACGCCTCCAGGGCCGGGTTGGCGTAATGCGTCAGCGCCTGAAACAGCGGCAGATACGTGACCGCGGCGAGCAGGCTGCCGGCCAGCATGATTTTCAAACGTCCGATCTTGTCGGACAGCCAGCCGAACAGGACAAACAGCGGCGTGCCCAGCACCAGTGAAGCCCCGATCACGGTATAGGCGGTGACGTAATCCAGCTTCAGCGTGATGGTCAGAAAAAACAGCGTGTAGAAATGGCCCGTGTACCAGATCACGGCCTGGCCGGCCGTGGCGCCGAACAGGGCCAGCAGCACGTATTTGTTGTTCGGATAACGGAAAAAACTGTCGGTCAGCGGTGATTTGGAGCCGCGTCCTTCCGCCTTCATGCGTTGAAACACCGGCGATTCGTGCAGTTTGAGGCGGATGTAGACCGAGACCGCGAGCAAAATCGCCGACAGCAGGAAGGGGATGCGCCAGCCCCATTCCTTGAAAGCCGCCGCGTCCATGTTGCCACGGCATAGAGCAATCATGATCAGCGCCAGCAACAGGGCCAGTGTGGCCGTAGCCTGAATCCAGCTGGTGTCGTACCCGCGGCGGCCTTCCATGGCGTGCTCGGCAACGTAAGTCGCGGCGCCGCCGTACTCGCCGCCCACCGCAAGACCCTGCAGCAGGCGCAGACTCACCAGCAATAGAGGCGCGAGCGCACCCACGGCGGCATAGGTTGGCAGCAGGCCGACGGCGAAGGTCGAAGCCCCCATGACCACAATCGTGATCAGGAAGCTGTATTTGCGCCCGATCAGGTCTCCGATGCGCCCGAAGATCAACGCGCCGAACGGCCGTACCAGAAAACCGGCCGCATAGGTCGCGAAGGCCGACAACAGAGCGGCCGTGGCGTTGCCGGGCGGGAAAAACAATCCCGCAAAAAACGGGGCCAGCACGGCATACAGGAAGAAGTCATACCACTCGAACAGGGTGCCGAGGGAGGAGGCGAAAATGACGCGCCGCTCTTCAGGCGCCAGCGTTTCGGAAGCAGACGTCGTCACGGCGGCCGCAGATGCGCCGGCCGTGGAAGCAGGGGATTCTGTCATGGGGCGGTATTATGCCCGAACAGGTGTCCCCGTTCTGGAGTTTCCGTTTGGTTCATTACCACCACGGCCATCACGCCGGAAACTTTGCCGATGTGTTCAAGCACGTCGCGTTGTACGGCCTGCTGGCCGCCCTTAACCGCAAGGACCGGCCCTGGTGTTATCTGGAGACACACGCCGGTGCCGGGCTCTACGATCTGAACAGTCCCGGGGCCGTGCGTACCGGCGAATGGCGCGATGGCATCGGCCGGTTCTGTGATTCCGGGACCCTGGTGCAAGGGCAGCGGTCAGAGAAAGTCCCCGCACTTCTTGTGGATTTTCTCGAAGGGGTTGCTGCCATGAATCCCGGCGGTGCGTTGAGCCGTTACCCGGGTTCGCCCGAAGTGGCGCGTTCGCTGGCCCGTTCCGACGACCGGCTGGTGTTGTGCGAGAAAGTGGCGGCGGTGGCGGGCGATCTGCGTCAGCAATTTGCCGGCGACCGGCGGGTGATCGTCCATGTGCGCGACGGGTACGAGGCCCACAGCCTGCTGCCGCCCGCCGAAAGGCGCGGCCTCGTGCTGGTGGATCCGCCGTTCGAGCGGGCGGATGAATTTGAAGCGGTGGCGGATTTTCTGCGGCGGGCGCTGGCGCGCTTTGCCGGCGGCGTGTACGCCGTTTGGTATCCACTCAAGAACCGTCATGCGGCGGCCCGCTTCGAACGGCGTGCCGCAGTGCTTGCGACCCGATCACCGCTGTGTCTGACGCTGGACACCGGCGCCGTGGGTGCGGGGCAACTGCGGGTCTGTGCGCTGCTGATTCTGAATGCCCCCTTCGGTTTTGCACAGGCGTTTGATCCGGTGGGGCACTGGCTGGCCCGTACGCTGGCGCAAGGTCCACGCGCCGCGTACACCGTCCGTCACGTGTCGACCGCCGTGCCTGATCGTGCTCAAGCACCGAGTTCACCATGATGTCCCCCGAGATCTTGCACCAGGGTCGCTTCCTCACTCTGCTCAAAGAGGGGCGTTGGGAATACGTGGCGCGCCGCGCGGCCCGCGGGGCGGTATTTGTGCTGGCGGTAACGCCCTCGCGGTGTCTGGTGCTGGTGGAACAGTTCCGGATTCCGGCGCACTCACGCACGCTCGAACTCCCCGCCGGCATTCTGGGCGACACTCCCGCCACCGCCGACGAAACGCCGGAGGCGTGTGCTCTGCGCGAACTCGAAGAAGAAACGGGATTTTGCGGTCGCCGCGCGCGCCTTCTCCTGTCCGGTCCCGTGGCTCCGGGCCTCACGTCGGAGCTGCTGTACCTGGTCCGTGTTGACGGGTTGCGCCGGGTCGGACCGGGCGGCGGAGTGGACGGGGAAAATATCACGGTGCACGAGGTGCCCCTGGTCCGGATCAATGCATGGCTGCGGAAGCAGCAACGCGAAGGTCTTCTGGTGGATTCACGGGTGTACACGGCCTTGTGCCTTCTGATGTTGCGGCACAAACGACGCCCGACGCGGGCCCGTAAACGCCGGTAATATAGCCGCGGTGTGTTGTTCCCTACGGTAGCGTTCATAATTGAGCGAGGAGGTCCGTCATGATTCGCCAGGGATTGATGATCGTTACAGTGCTCGCCATGTCAGCGTGTGCGGGCCGGCAGCCGAAGCCGGTGTTCTACCCCAATGAGGCGTACCAGCAGAACGGCGCCATGGCCGCCGAGGCAGCCGCGCAGGAATGCATGCGCCTGGCGGAGAGCACGAATCTTGAGGAACATCAGGAAAGCAAGATGCTGGGCAAAGCGGCCGGTGGCGCCATTGTGGGTGCTGCCGTGGGCGCGGCGGTCGGGTCCACGCGTGGCCATGCCACCGAAGGCTTGCAGGCCGGAGCCGCCGGTGGAGCAACTCGTGGGGCTTTTCGCGGCATGGCCGAGAAAGGAAAACTCAATCCGCTCTACGTGGGCTTCGTGGAGGAGTGTCTGGCCGAGCGCGGTTACAAAACCATTGGCTGGAAGTAAGTTGTCCCTGAAGCACTCGTCCTTTGAGTGAAACGCCGGAGCCCAGTCGGTAGCGGGGCAGGATTCATGGCGGTAGGGATATCCCGGTAAGTCGGGACCACTGCTTCCACTCCGTGCGGGTTGAGAACAGGCTATCCCGCGACCCCACCTCCCGGAGCCCGATCATTATTTGCAAAACATAATCATTCTCATTTAGAATCGCATTAAGTTTTTCTATAGGGATTTGCCGAACATGGAAATGAAACAAGCACTATGTGCCGTCGCGCTGCTGTTGATCTGTGTCACCACACTGCTGCTGGCTGTGACGTTGCCGGCCCATGCGGAAGAGCCCGTGGTCCCATCCACGCCTCCGGAAACTACTGGAACGGTGACACCCCTGCAGGAAGTGAAGGTCATCGGCGAAAGCGAGACCGAGGGGTACGCGGTCAAGAACACAAGAACAGCGACCAGGACCGACACGCCACTGCTGGATGTGCCGCAGTCCATCACGGTGGTCACGCAGGAGCAGATCCGCGACCAGGCGATGCAGAACCTGGGCGACGTGGTGCGCTACGTCCCGGGCGTGGGCATGGCGCAGGGCGAGGGTAATCGCGAGACGCCGATCTTCCGCGGCAACAGTTCGACCTCCGATTTCTTCGTGGACGGGCTGCGCGACGACGTGCAGTACTTCCGCGATCTATACAATATTGATCGCGTGGAGGTGCTGAAAGGCCCGAACGCGATGATCTTCGGCCGTGGCGGCGTGGGCGGTGTCATCAACCGCGTGACCCGCTGGGCAGATTGGACGCCGCTGCGCGAAGTCACGCTGCAGCTTGGTTCCTTCGAGAACGCACGCACCACCTTCGATCTCCACCAGGGTTTCAGCGACACCTTCGCCGCGGGCGTGACCGGCCTGTACGAGGATACCAACAGCTATCGCGATCACGTGACGCTGGAACGTTCCGGCATCAACCCGACGTTCGCCGTCAAGGCCGGCCCGGACACACAGCTCCGGCTCGGTCTTGAGTACTTCAGGGACGAGCGCGTCGCCGACCGCGGCATCCCCTCATTCCAGGGCCGCCCGTTCGAGACCGACGAGGCCACGTTCTTCGGCGACCCGGGGCGCAGCCCGACGGATACCTATGTCCAGGCTTACACCGCTTTCGTGGATCACGATTTTGGCGGCGGCCTGAGCTTGCGCAACGCCACGCGCTACGGCGACTACGACAAGTATTACCAGAACGTGTTTGCAAGTGGTGCGGTGAGTGGCGGCACGGTCCCAATTCAGGCCTATAACAGCGATACCCAGCGCGAGAATCTATTTAACCAGACCGATCTGGTCTATACGTTCGCTACCGGTTCGGTTGCGCACACCCTGTTGGGCGGGCTCGAACTCGGCAGCCAGGACACCACGAACCTGCGTCTGACCGGAACTTTTGTGAGTACGGCCACCACGACTTTCAATACACCGATCAGCAGTCCAACGATCAATGAACCGGTGACCTTTGCGCCCTCGGCCTCGGACGCCAACAACAACGGCCGGGCGACCATTGCCGCGGTTTACGTCCAGGACCAGATCGAATTCACGCCCCAGATCATGACCGTGTTCGGTCTGCGCTATGACCACTTCAAGGTGAATTTTCACGATGACAGGGCCAGCGCCACCGTGCGCCAGATCATCACGAAAGACGACCTGTTGTCGCCACGGCTTGGCTTGATCTACAAGCCGGTTGAGCGGGCCTCGATTTACACGGCGTACTCGCTGTCGTACTTGCCCCGGGCCGGTGAGCAACTCGGCTCTCTGTCGGTATCGCCCACCTCCACCGGCAACGCGGCGCTGGAGCCTGAGGAGTTCATCAACTACGAAATCGGTGCCAAATGGGATCTGCGACCGGACCTGGCCGTGAGCGCGGCGCTGTATCAGCTGGATCGCAACAACGTCGCCATTCCCGACCCGATGATCCCCACTCAGCTGATTCTGGTGGACGGTCAGGAAACCCGCGGTCTCGAACTGGGCCTGAGCGGCCGGGTCACTTCCGACTGGAGCATCGCGGGCGGCTATGCCTGGCAGACCGGTGTGCTTACCGCCGGTTCCCTGAGCGGCGCCACGCTCGCGCAGTTGCCCAAGCACACCTTCTCACTGTGGAACCGTTATGACTTCACGCCGATGTGGGGCGCGGGGCTGGGCGTGTACGCCAGCGACGACTGGTATGCCTCGACCAGCAACACGGTGACTCTGCCCGGCTACGCGCGCCTCGATGCTGCGGTATTCTTCACGCTCAACCGAAATCTCCGTGCCCAGCTCAATGTGGAAAACCTGCTCGACGAGGACTACTTCCTCAACGCTCACAACGACAACAACCTCACGCCCGGTAGTCCGGCGGCTGTGCGTGTCGGCCTGATTGCCAACTTCTGATGAGTGTGGGTGTGCAGACGGTTCACCGGTTCGGAGCCTCCCGGCAGGCGAACGGGTGGGTCCTGGGCGCGATCGTGGGTCTGCACGTCGCGGTGCTCTGGGCGCTGATGCAGATGGGCACGGTGCGTGAAGCCATGAGCGGACTCGCGCCCATCATGGTCCGTTTGATACACGCGCCGGCAACACCGGCCGTGCCGCTCCGGGAGCAGCCGGTGCCCAAGCCACAAATGATTGCTGCGGCAAGGCCGGAAGGGCCGCCGGCGATGGAGGCCCCGCCCGTGGAGGAGCCGCCGCTGCCGGTCACGCCGCCGAGTTTCAGCGCCGCGTACCTGGACAATCCGCTGCCGGTGTATCCTGCGGCCTCGAAACGGCTCGGCGAGGCTGGGCGCGTCCTGCTGCGCGTCTGGGTGGACGCGCAAGGTCGCGCCGAACGCGTGGAGGTGGAACGCAGCAGCGGGTTCCCGCGGCTGGATGTGTCGGCGCGCGAGGCCGTAGGTCGCTGGCGTTTCGTGCCGGCTCGGCAGGGGCCGGCGGCGGTCGCCGGCGTGGTGCGGGTGCCGGTGGTGTTCGAACTGAAAGGAGTGGAGCGATGAACGGTGCTTCCGAGCTGGGGTTTGCTCATTTCCTCGCACACGCCGACAGTCTGGCGAAGTTTCTGCTGCTGGTGCTGTTGCTTGCCTCGGTGGCGAGCTGGTATCTGATTCTGACCAAGGCCTGGGCCAACGGGCGCGCGCGCCGGCGCTCAGTCGAGTTTCTGGATTTTTTCTGGAACGCACCTTCGCTGGACGTGGTGGCCGCCAAACTCGAGCAGCGCCATCCCGACGAGCCGTTCTCGCACCTGGCCTATCACGGCCTGATGGCGCATCGGCACCACGAGCGCCACGGCGTGAACAAGCTCGACGAGGCCGGCAGTTCGGCCGATTTCATCACGCGTATTCTCAAGCGCACCATAGACGAGGACACCGCGCGCATGGAATCCGGATTAACGGTGCTGGCTTCGGTCGGCTCCACCGCGCCATTCGTGGGCCTGTTCGGCACCGTGTGGGGCATCTACCATGCGTTGATCGCCATCGGGGTGAGCGGCGCCGGCACGCTGGACAAGGTGTCCGGCCCGGTTGGCGAGGCGCTGATCATGACGGCGTTGGGCCTGGCGGTGGCCATTCCCGCCGTGCTCGGCTACAACTTCCTGGTGCGCGCCAACCGCGTGACCCTGGCGCGGCTCGATTCCTTTGCTCACGACCTGTTCACCTTTCTGGCCACCGGCGCGCGGATTGACGCACAGATTCACGCTCCGGCGTCGGGCAACGTCGCGCCGATCAAGCCGACAGCCCGGAGCGCCTGACGGTCATGCTGATCTCTATTGGTCTCGCTATGCGAGGGACAAGTTAATGGCCTTCGGCAGCTTCAACTCCAACGCCAACACCGCGCCGATGGTGGAGATCAACGTGATTCCGTTGGTGGACATCATGCTGGTGCTGCTGGTGATTTTCATCATCACGGCACCGCTGCTGACGCACTCGGTGAAGATTGATCTGCCCAGGGCGACCAGCCAGCCCCATGTCACCAGGATGGAGAATATCCAGCTCGCGGTGGACGGTGCGGGACGGCTGTTCTGGAACGGCGAGCCGGTGACGCACGCACAGATGATCGAGCGGATGACGGCCGCCGGCGCGCAACAGCCAGCGCCGGAGCTGCACCTGCACGTGGATCAGAACGCGCGTTATGCGCCGGTCGCGGACGCGCTCAGCGCCGCGGCCCGGGCGGGGCTTTCCAGAATTGGCTTTGTGACCGATCCCGCGATGCCCTGAACCCGGATCCTTGCGGCAATCGTCACAGTTGCCGGTTCGGGCCTTCTGGCCTATCGTTGCGTCTCACAGCCGGGGGTGCCCGCCGTTGTCGGCGGACTGAGAACAGACCCTTGGAACCTGATCGGATTTTTCTTCACCGGTGAGGGAGCGCTGGCGCCCGTGCTCGCGTTTCCTGCCCAAGCCGAGACGAACGATGAGCGCCATCCCGAAAGCCCCTCCCAACGATTTCCTGATCAAGACCGCGCAGCTCGCGCAAGAGACCACACGGCCGTTTCCGTCGAGCCGCAAAATTCATGTCGAGGGACCGCACGGTATCCGGGTGCCGATGCGCGAGATCCACCAGACCGCCACGCCGATGTCGAACCGTCTGCAGGAGAATCCTCCGTTCACGGCCTACGACACCTCCGGCCCGTACACCGATCCCGGTGTGGCCATTGATCTGTTGCAGGGCCTGCCGGCGCTGCGGGCGCCCTGGATCGAAGCCCGGGGTGATACGGACACGCTCGGAGCGCCGAGTTCGGACTTTGGCCGTCGGCGCGCCGCTGACGAAAACACCCGCGGTCTGCGCTTCGAGTCTCCGCGGGTGCCGCGCAAAGCCCGGTCGGGTGCCAACGTCAGCCAGATGCACTACGCGCGCCGCGGCATTGTCACGTCGGAGATGGAATTCGTGGCGATCCGCGAGAACGGCCGGCTTGCCGAACGGCGCGAGGCGTACGCCAGCGCCGGCTATCTGCAACGCCATCGCGGCCAGGATTTCGGCGCGCGCCTGCCGGAGGTGGTCACGCCGGAATTCGTGCGCCAGGAAATTGCAGAGGGTCGAGCCATCCTTCCGGCCAACCTCAATCACCCGGAGCTGGAACCGATGATCATCGGCCGCAACTTCCGCGTGAAGATCAATGCCAACATCGGCAACAGCGCGGTGACCTCGTCCATTGCCGAAGAGGTGGAGAAAATGGTCTGGGCCACGCGCTGGGGCGCGGACACCGTGATGGACCTGTCCACCGGTAAACACATCCACGAAACGCGCGAATGGATTCTGCGCAATTCCCCGGTGCCCATTGGAACGGTGCCTATCTATCAGGCGCTGGAAAAGGTGGATGGCAAGGCGGAAGAGTTAAGTTGGGAAATTTTCCGCGACACCCTGATTGAGCAAGCCGAACAGGGCGTGGATTACTTCACCATCCATGCCGGCGTGCGGTTGCACTACATCCCGCTCACCGCCGACCGGGTCACCGGCATCGTGTCGCGCGGTGGCTCGATTCTGGCCAAGTGGTGCCTGGCCCATCACCGGGAGAATTTCCTTTACACGCATTTCGAGGACCTCTGCGAAATCATGCGGGCCTACGACGTGTCGTTTTCACTGGGCGACGGCCTGCGTCCCGGCTGCATCGCCGATGCCAACGACGAGGCCCAGTTCGGAGAACTCAAGACGCTGGGCGAA